>JBGSXJ010000213.1:0-3480 GCA_041751535.1 Aquaticitalea sp. | reverse complement strand
TGTAATATGCTATATTAGTGCAAAGATTAACAGAAAATTCCTAACGCAATCGTTTGCGGAAATACCTAATTTTAATGAATCAACATTTTGAGCCCTATTATGCAGTGATTTTCACATCCACCAGAACTAAAGGTGATTATGGTTATATGGAAATGTCGCAACTTATGGAAGATTTGGCCGCCAAGCAAGAAGGCTATCTCGGAATGGACAGCGCAAGAAACGAAGTGGGCATTACCGTAAGTTATTGGAAAGATTTGGAGGCCATTAAACACTGGAAGCATCAAACCGATCATTTCTTGGCTCAACAAAAAGGTCGAACAGACTGGTACCAATGGTACAAAGTCCGAATCTGCAAAGTGGAACGCGAATACGAATTTCGACTGTGAAACATATCATCCAATTCATAAAACGCCACAAAATCAAATCGGCTATTGTCTTTGTGCTCTTAATAATTTATTATTTCTGCTTGCCCCAACAGCTTTTTAAAGACCCAACTGCAACGGTCATAACAAGTTCCGACCATGAATTGCTCGGTGCGATGATCGCCAAAGATGGGCAATGGCGTTTTCCTCATAATGATAGTGTTCCGGAAAAATTCAAAACCTGCATTATTCAATTTGAGGATGAATACTATTATCAACATCCAGGGTTCAATCCAATTTCCATTTTTAATGCCCTAAAAGATAATCTCAATTCCGGTGATGTAAAACGCGGAGGAAGTACACTGACCCAACAAGTGATTCGTCTTTCACGCAAAGGACAGTCGAGGACGTATTTTGAAAAAATAAAGGAGCTCATTTTGGCAACACGTTTAGAATTGAGGGCTGACAAAAATACAATTCTGGCTTATTATAGCAGCAACGCACCTTTTGGAGGTAATGTAGTTGGCCTTGATGCGGCCTCCTGGCGTTATTTCAATAGGGAAGCATCTCAACTTTCTTGGGCGGAAAGTGCAACCCTTGCAGTATTACCAAATGCGCCGAGCTTAATTTATCCCGGGAAAAATCAAGAGAAGCTTCTTACCAAACGAAATCGCTTGCTTGAAAAACTGCTTCAGAATGAAGTTATTGATTCCCTTACTTATACGTTATCTATCGATGAAACTCTGCCTCAAAAACCCTATCCTTTACCTCAAATTGCACCACATTTATTGCAAAAAATCACACGCAATTATAACGGAAAAGATGTTAAGACAAGCATTCAAAAATCCCTTCAAGAACAAACAAATCGCATTGTTTCCGATCATTACAACAATTTAAAACAGAACCAAATATACAATATCGCCATTTTAGTATTGGATGTAAATACCCGAAAAGTATTGGCTTATGTTGGAAATGCACCAACCACTGATGAGCATCAAAAAGATGTGGATGTTATCGATAAGCCGAGAAGCACTGGAAGTATCTTAAAACCATTTTTATATGCAGCAATGCTCGATGCTGGCGATGTTTTACCCAATACTCTAGTGGCTGATGTACCCACGCAATTTGGAAGTTATAATCCTGAAAATTTCGATAAAGGATATGATGGTGCGGTTCCTGCAAGTAGGGCCTTATCACGTTCCTTAAATGTGCCTTCTGTGAGAATGCTTCAAGAATTTGGACTGGATCGATTCCATCACTATTTAAAAGCTTTAAAACTGAAAGATTTGCAATATAACGTCAATCATTATGGTTTATCGCTCATTCTGGGAGGTGCCGAAAGCAATTTGTGGGATTTGTGTAAAAGTTATGCCGCCTTTTCTTCAACCCTAAATCATTTCAATGAAAGCTCAAGTGAATATTACAGCAACGAATTTTGTGAACCTACTTATTTGTCTGATGCTACAATTGATTTTGGAAAGAAATCAACTGAAAAAACCTTGTTTGATGCGGCTTCGATCTATTTAACCTATGAAAGTTTAAAGGAAGTGAATAGACCAGAAGGCAATGATAATTGGGAATTTTATGATAGCTCTAAACAAATTGCTTGGAAAACAGGCACTAGCTTTGGATTTAGGGATGCTTGGGCAGTGGGCACTACCAAAGATTACGTGGTTGGAGTCTGGGTTGGCAATGCCGATGGTGAAGGTCGTCCTGGTTTGGTTGGCGTGCAAACTGCAGCACCAATTTTGTTTGATGTCTTTGATGTGTTACCAAACAGCGACTGGTTTTCCAAGCCATATGATGAAATGCAACAGGTGGACATTTGCACCATAAGTGGTTATCGGGCAGCAACTAATTGTATTTCTATTGAAAAGGAATTTATTCAATTGAGTGGTCTCAAAACGGCAGCCTGTCCATATCATATTTTGGTGCATTTGGATCGGGATGAACATTACCAAGTCAATTCTTCTTGCGAAGATGTCAGCAGCTTGGTTCATAAATCTTGGTTTGTGTTGCCACCACTAATGGAATATTATTACAAAGCAAAAAATCCGTTCTATAAAGCCTTACCTACGTTTAGACCGGACTGTTTGGGAGAAAATAAGATAACAATGCAATTTATTTACCCAAAAGACAACAATACGATTTTCCTGCCAAAAGATTTTGATGGCCGAACCAATCAGCTCATTCTTAAAATCGCCCACTCAATTCCTGAAACTCCAGTGTTTTGGTATTTGGATGAGACGTTCTTGGGCACTACTAAGGACATCCATGAATTCGCAATGATTCCAATACAAGGGAAGCATTTGATTACCATTGTAGATGCGATTGGTAATGAAGCAAAGCGATGGATTGAGATTTCAGAATAATCCCCAAACAAAACTTTAAAATCACTATTTTTGTGCAACTAACCTTTACAAAACGACATTATGTACGATACTCTAAAAATTTTGCATTCCTACTGGGCCTATTTAGTGCTCTTGATTTTAGTGCTAGCAACATTTAATGCACTTATAAAGTATTTCGCCAACAAGGAATTTCATGCCAAGGATTTCAGAATTTCTCTCTTCACTCTTATCGTGAGTCATATTCAATTGATTCTTGGGATCATTTTCTATTTTGTTTCCGATTATTTTTCTTTGATTGGTGAAATGGGCATGGGTGAGGTCATGAAAAACGCAACACTTCGGTCTAACATCATAGAACATCCCTTGACAATGATCATTGCCATTGCATTAATTACGATAGGCTATTCAAAACATAAAAAGAAATTGACATCAAAATCAAAATTTAAAATGTTAGCCATATTTTATACGTTGGCATTGATATTGGTCTTGGCAAAAATCCCGTGGAATACGTGGTTATCATAAATTAAAAAAGGGCGAAAATTTTTAAATTTTCGCCCTTTTTTTGTTCTGTTAACTCCTATATAAAACATTATTCGGTTACTTCTTTTATAACAAACACATACACGGGAAAGTGATCGCTAAATCCATCTGTAAAACCGCCATTCCCCCAACTTCTAAATGGGTATCCTTTATATTGTCCTTTTTTGGTAGCTAAATAAGATTTATTATATATCCCTGCTTTATAATATCGGAATGAAGAATAATCC
>JBGSXJ010000212.1:0-24939 GCA_041751535.1 Aquaticitalea sp. | reverse complement strand
TGGATTCGCGCATCGGTAGGGAGTAAATCTGTTTCCCTTGGAAATATTATTGAAGCTTACAACAATGCCGGAAGTACTGGCAGATTAAAAGAGTTTGTTCATGACGACGAAGAATATGAACTCGAGGAGCAATACGGGCAAATTAGTGACAAATTGCACACAGCGCTTCACGAAGTGATTGGTCACGCTTCCGGACAATTAAATTCAGGTGTTGGCGAGACAAAAGAAACACTTAAAAACTATGCATCTACTTTGGAAGAAGGACGCGCGGATTTGGTGGCTTTATATTTTTTGTACAATCCAAAATTACAGGAACTTGGTCTAGTGGATGATTGGAAAAAAGTGGGAATGGCAAGTTACGATGGATATATCCGAAATGGCTTAATGACGCAATTGATTCGTTTGAATTTGGGTGATGAGGTTGAAGAAGCTCATATGAGAAACAGACAGTGGGTGAGTGCTTGGGTGTATGAAAAAGGCTTGAAGGATAATGTCATCGAAAAAATAACACGTGATGGCAAAACGTATTTCAACATCACCAATTATGAAAAACTTCAGGAGCTATTTGGTCAGTTGTTGCGCGAAACGCAACGCATTAAATCGGAGGGTGATTATACAGCTGTTGAAACCTTGGTAGAAACATACGGCGTTAAAGTGGATCAAAATATCCATGCAGAAATATTGAAACGTAACGAGCAGTTTACTTCAGCGCCTTATAGTGGTTTTGTGAACCCTGTTTTAGTTCCAGAAATGGATGATAAAGGAGAAATTACTGCTATAAAAGTAACCCAGCCGGAATCATTCCCTGGTCAGATGATGAATTATAGCAACAAACATAGTTTCTTGAAAGTAGAGAATTAATCACATTAACAGTTTTTAAAAAGCAGGATATTTTGGATAATCCTGCTTTTTTTTGCATTTTCAACAGTACTTATGTGTTAGGAGTGACAGTACTATCGTTTAAAATTTAGAAATCAATCGCGGTAAAAACATTAAATAAACGCGTATTTGATAACGGCAACAAAAAGAATGAAGGAAACAAAGGCAATCAAAACCCAAATGCTTCCATTGTAGTATTTTTTGTGAAGTTTAAAATCCTTTCGGTAGGTATAAATTAAAGCAATGACAAATGCAATGATGAATAAAATCGCAAAAATCAGTTGACCTGTTGTGAACATATAGCTATTTTTATGCAAAAATAATTAAACAAAACTTAAATAGGTTGCAAATCCGGTTTTTTGATTGAATTTTTGAATTAAGGATGCTAGGATTTTTACGTAAATAAAGCAAATTTGGTTTTTAAACCATCATTAAATTATCAATATGAAAAATAAGATAGACGCGGTACAAGCATTTCATACAGCTTTCAAAATAGGACATAGGGACACACCAAAAGCCAATCTTGGAGTCGAAAAAAACATGCTCCGCTATAAACTCATGCGCGAAGAAAATGAAGAATATCTCGAAGCTGCCAATGCTGATGATTTGGTAGAAGTGGCAGATGCTTTGGGCGACATGTTATACATTCTTTGCGGGACTATTATAGAGCATGGGTTACAACATAAAATCGAGGAGGTTTTTAACGAAATCCAGCGCAGTAATATGAGCAAGTTGGGTGAAGACGGCGAGCCTATTTACAGGGAAGATGGCAAAGTGCTCAAAGGACCCAACTATTTTAAGCCAGACATTATCAAAATACTGAATAGTTAAAAGACAAATTCCAAACTAAAAAAAATCCAAATTCCAACTATGAGTCCGTTGGAATTTGGATTTTTTATATAAACTATAGAATTTTAAATGTTGCTATACTTTACTTTCGGTACATACTATACTTCAAATCTCCAACCGTGTGGATCTTCAGAAAGATTATTTTGGATGTTCAGCATTTTTTCCTTGAAAAGGGTAGCGTAAGAATCGCTTTCCGTTTCCAGTTCAAAAATATCTCCACCATGTTCAAATGCCGAAATAGGACTGATGACCGCCGCAGTTCCTGCACCAAAAATTTCCTTTAACGAGCCATTTGTTGCTGCTTCTTTGATTTCTTTGACGCTAACAGGCCTAACTTCTACATTGACATCGCTATCTTTTGCCAGTTGCAATACACTCTTTCTGGTCACACCGTCTAAAATACGATCGCTTATGGGAGCTGTTATCAATGTATCATTGATTCTAAAAAAGATATTCATAGTGCCAGCTTCTTCCAAATATTCATGGGTGTTGGCATCCGTCCATATAATTTGTTGAAAGCCTTTTGCCTGGGCCAATGACGTTGGATAAAATTGCGCTGCATAATTCCCAGCTGCTTTGGCAAAACCAACGCCGCCATTGGCAGACCTGCTATATTTTTCGGCAAATAAAACCCTTACGCCTCCCGTATAATAGGCTTTGGCCGGTGAACAGATAATCATGAATCGGTAGGTATGCGATGGCGCTGCCGAAATAGCAGGTTCTGTGGCAATCACAAATGGACGTATATAAAGGGAGTTTCCTTTACCACTTTTTATCCACTCCTTGTCCAATTTCAATAATGCCGTCAAGCCATCAAAAAAGAAGTCTTTAGGAAATTCTGGGATGGCCAATCGTGCAGCCGATTTATTGATACGCTCATAGTTGTCGTGTGGTCTGAATAAAAATACCTTTCCATCCTCATCTTTATAAGCTTTCATTCCTTCAAACACCGCTTGGCCATAATGGAACACCCGCGCAGAAGGCTCGAATGTCATGGGACCGTAAGGTGTGATTTTTGGTTGTTGCCATTTGCCATCTTCATAATCGCAATAAAACATATGGTCTGTAAATATCCTTCCAAACATCAAGTTTTCAAAATCTACTTTTTCAATCTTGGAGGTTTTTGATTTTACTATATCGATTTCGTAAGTTGCAAGTTTTGTCATTATATTTTGTTTCTGATGCAAAAATAGTCAAATAAACCAGTATAAAAAATCCAAATTGTTTTTTAAAAAACAGGTATATTTGCAATTACATAAAATTTTAAAAATCAATTTTATATGAAACAGATTTTAATTGTAACACTATTAGCACTGTTTGTTTTGTCATGTAAGACTAACGAAAAAGAGCCAGAACAACAAGAAACAGCAAGAGAGGAAATCGCCTATCTATCGGTTGGTGAAAAGATAAATGATGACAATGTGAAAAGTACGAAAGAGATTGCAGAAGCGTATAAATCCATGTCAGTTGGAGATACCATTAACACAAAAATGACTGCAAAAGTCATGGAAGTTTGCCAGGCAAAAGGCTGTTGGATGACCTTGAATTTAGAAAATGGGGATGAAGTGATGGTGAAGTTTAAGGATTACGGATTTTTTATGCCAAAGGATATTTCAGGGAAAGAGGTTATTCTAAACGGAAAGGCTTTTGTGAATGAAGTACCTGTAGATGAGCAACGTCATTACGCAGAAGACGCTGGAAAATCAGCTGAAGAAGTTGCAGCGATTACCGAGCCAAAAAAGACCTATTCGTTTGAAGCGGATGGTGTTTTAATTAAGGAATAGTTGCAGCGCAAAATCATAACCACCTCAGATGGATCTAAAACCATTCATCTTGTAGAATGGAATGAGCATTATCACTCCGTTCACGGAGCCATACAAGAGGCAAACCATGTTTTTATAAAGCATGGTTTGCTTTTTTTTATAGAAGGATTTGAGAGAATCGATAGTTCCGACAATCAAACCCAACCAGATATCACACTATTGGAAATAGGATTCGGAACAGGTTTAAACGCTTTCATAACATTATTGGAAGCTGAAAAACTAAATCTGAATATTGATTATATTGGTGTTGAAGCCTTTCCAATTTCTAATGAAGAATTACAGGCCTTGAATTATTCCGAACAATTGCAGAAAAATACCGACGAAACTTTCCATAAAATACATCAATCCCCATGGGAAGAACGACAACAGATCACTTCAGATTTTACATTGACCAAGCAAAAGAAATTCTTTGATGCCATTAATGACAAAGAAGCTTTCGACATTATCTATTTTGATGCATTTGGCGCGCGCGTTCAACCAGAATTATGGACAGAACCTATATTTAAAGCCATGTTTAAAGCTTTAAAACCCAATGGCATTTTGGTCACTTATTCGGCTAGGGGAAGCGTGCGACGTGCGATGCAGTCGGTCGGATTTCAAGTAGAAAAACTCCCAGGCCCACCCGGAAAACGTGAAATGTTGAGAGCCAGAAAAGGCTTGTAGCATTGGGCGATTTTATGAGCCAAATGCGATTCACTTGAATGCTCGTAGCATTGGGCGATTTTATGAGCCAAATGTTGACAGCCAGAAAAGGTTTATAGCATTCGGCGATTCAATGATTCAGGCACAGTGTTTCCTATAGATAAAGTTTCGTTAATTCTGTTAAAGCTAAACTAAATACAATTCAAACGGATAATGTATTCTGTAACTTTATAAAAAATCAGGTTATAAGATGACTATTTTAATAACAGGTGCGACAGGATTGATCGGGAGTGAGATTGTAAAACAATGCCATAAACAGAATTTCACCATCCATTATTTAACGACTTCAAAAGATAAGATAAGCGATGATCCCAACTACAAAGGTTTTCATTGGCTACCAGAAGAGGGCATTATAGATGATAACTGTTTTAAGAATGTGGAAGCCATCATTAATTTGGCCGGTGCCTCCATTTCAAAACGCTGGACATCGTCCTATAAAAAAGAGATAGTAGAGAGTCGTTTGCAGTCGTTACAATTGCTGAAAGAACGACTTTTCGCACTCGACCATACGATAAAACACATCGTATCGGCAAGTGCCATTGGTGTTTATCCAGATTCTTCCACCAAGTACTATGATGAAGATACAAGTGTGGTTTCAGATACTTTTTTGGGTGAAGTTGTCCAAAAGTGGGAATCCAAAGTGGATGAATTTGAAGCATTGAACCTTTTTGTTTCCAAAATACGTATAGGTTTGGTGCTTTCCAACGATGGAGGCGCTTTACCGCAAATAGTAACACCAATTAAATATGGAGCTGGAGCAGCCTTTGGAACTGGTGAGCAATGGCAGAGTTGGATTCACATTAAGGATCTGGCCGCTATTTTTCTACACGTTTTGGATCAACGATTGCCTGGAACGTATAATGGCGTTGCACCAAATCCTGTCACCAATGCAGATCTTACCAAAGCGATTGCAAAATCCTTAAACAAGCCCTTGTTTTTACCAAACATCCCAAAATTTATGATGAAATTGGTTTTAGGCGAAATGCATATCCTCTTATTTGAAAGTCAACGCGTCTGTTCTAAAAAAATTGAAAATGAAGGCTTTAATTTTGAATATTCCAACTTGCAACCTGCATTGGATAATTTGTTGGTATAGTATGTAAAGAACAGCATTTAAATAAAAAAACCACCTCAAATCAAAGGTGGTTTTGTACTTAAATTAAGAGTTGAATTAAGCCTTTTTGGCCTTCACCATTACTTTTAATTCAACATCATCATTAACAAACGCGTCTCCAAGATTGTCAAAAACTGATTTAGATCCATAATTCACGCCCCATCTTGTTCGGTCGATTGTAAATGTGTCACTGGTTAAAACCAATGTCTCGTTTTCCATTGATGTCTGTACTGGAATGGTGATGTTGTTTTTAACACCTTTGAGCGTTAAGTTGCCAGACAAATTATAGTTGCCATTTTCAACGGCCTCTAAATTGGTGATCTCAAAAGTAGCATCAGGAAACTTGTTCACATTAAAAAAGTCACCTTCCTTCCCTTCTATCGTTCCTTTTAGATGGCTTTCCAGATTCAATTTTTTTTCACCTTCTAGATCATGTGAAACGATAGAGGTCATATCAATCACAAAATTCCCACTCACGATATCGTTCTCATTATTGGTGTTGATAACCCCATTTTCAATGTTGATAATGCCGTTATGTGTTCCTGTGGGCTTAAAGCCTTTCCATTCTATTTTAGAATTAGTAACATCAACAATATATTCATTTGCAGAAGCATCTGCTACCAATTCAGGTTCGGCATCACCGGTTTTAGCTTCATTTCCTTTATCTCTACATCCCACCATAGCAAGACTCAGTGTTAGGATAATACAACTTTGAACTATCAGTTTTTTCATTTTTGTTGTTTTTATGGGTTAAATGTAAAAATACAGATTGTTGACCGAATTAAAAAAAAACAACAAAATTTAATGTGACATTTTGACATTTTATTAAGAATGGCAGTACTTTTGCCAAATTAAAAAGAGATTTAAAACGCGATCGAAACAATGAGTAAAAAAGATAAAAGCGAACATGAAAACCATGATGTTGAATTAGATGCAAACCAAGCAACTCAAGAAGAACACATAGAGGACCTTTCGATTGAGGACCAGCTAAAGGAAGAGCTAGGCAAGGAAAAAGATAAATTCCTTCGTTTGTTTGCAGAATTTGAAAATTACAAACGACGTACTGCCAAAGAGCGTATGGATTTGTTCAAAACGGCCAACCAAGATGTCATGGTGTCTTTATTGCCTGTCTTGGACGATTTTGATAGAGCTTATTCTGAAATTTCCAAAACAAAGGATAAAGAAATGCTCAAAGGCGTGGAATTGATCAGTAATAAATTACGCTCAACACTCGTCAACAAAGGTTTAGAGGAAATTGAAGTGAAAGTAGGTGATACATTCAATGCAGATGAGCACGAAGCGATTACACAAATAGCCGCTCCAAACGAATCATTAAAAGGAAAAATCATCGACGTCATTGAAAAAGGCTATAAGCTTGGTGAGAAAGTCATCCGTTTTCCTAAAGTAATTACAGGATTTTAACCCATTCCCTAGAGATTTTCGCTAAAGCGGAAAGAAAACGATATTTCAATGAAAGAAGATTATTACGACATTTTAAAAATCAGTAAAAATGCCACTGCCGACGAAATCAAGAAGGCTTACAGAAAGAAGGCAATAAAATACCATCCTGATAAAAATCCTGACAATAAGGAAGCCGAGGCGATGTTTAAAAAAGCAGCCGAAGCTTACGAGATTTTGAGCAACCCTGAAAAGAAGGCACGATACGACCAGTTTGGTCATCAGGCCTTTGAAGGAGCTGGGGGCTTCAGCGGAGGCGGGATGAACATGGACGACATTTTTAGCCAATTTGGTGACATTTTTGGAGGCGCATTTGGAGGCGGAGGTTTCTCCGGTTTTGGAGGCGGTTTCGGAGGTGGACAACGTCAAGTAAAAGGTAGTAATCTACGAATTCGTATTAGCCTTTCCCTAGAGGAAATTGCCAACGGTGTGGAGAAAAAACTAAAGGTTAAACGTAAAGTGCAAGCGCCTGGCACAACTTACAAAACCTGTTCTACGTGTAATGGAGCTGGGCAAGTGATGAGAGTAACCAATACGATTTTAGGGCGTATGCAAACAGCTTCTGCCTGTCCATCTTGTGGCGGTGCAGGTCAGACAATCGATAAAAAACCTGACGATGCTGATGCACAAGGATTAAAGCTTTCTGAAGAAACGGTCGCCGTTAAGATTCCTCCGGGAGTTGTGGACGGCATGCAGCTTAAAGTGTCAGGCAAAGGTAATGATGCTCCTGGCAATGGCATACCTGGCGATTTGTTGGTAGCCATTCAAGAAGAAGAACATGCCACCTTAAAGCGCGAGGGCGATAATTTGCATTACGACATGTATGTGAGTCTCCCGGATGCAGTATTGGGAACTTCAAAAGAAATAGACACGGTAACCGGAAAGGTGCGTATAAAAATTGATGCAGGTGTGCAATCTGGCAAAATATTACGTTTAAGAGGTAAGGGAATTCCAAGCATAAATGGTTATGGCAAAGGCGATTTGTTAGTTCATGTGAATGTATGGACGCCAAAATCATTGAACAAAGAACAGCGGGATTTCTTCGAAAACATGAAGAATAATGAGCACTTTGAACCGAAGCCTGATAGTGAAGACAAATCTTTTTTTGAAAAAGTGAAAGATATGTTTTCCTAAAAAAGGGTTTTTTAATAAAAAACACTATATTTGAATATCACTAATTAACGTTAGTGGTATTTTTCTTTTTCATAGCAATTTTTTCCCATCCTTAATTTATTGAGGGTGGGTTTTGCTTTTAATAGTATATGTGTTGACTTTTATTTGGTATCAGTTAAAAATAACCTCTAATTAGCTAATTCAAGTTCCAACATTTAATATCTTTACTCGAATTTTTTTTTAACCCTCTCAATCCGCTCCTTATGAATGATGTATTAGTTGCTGATGCGGTTTCCAAAAGTTATGGAGATTTCAAAGCACTAAATAACGTTTCAATCTCTGTCCCACAAGGCAGTATTTTTGGATTGCTTGGTCCCAATGGGGCAGGAAAAACAACGTTGATCAGGATCATCAATCAAATTACAATGCCAGATACTGGTAGGATACTCCTAGATGGAGCGCCATTAAAACCTACTGATATTCAAAATATTGGTTATTTACCCGAAGAGCGAGGTCTTTACAAGTCCATGAAAGTTGGTGAGCAGGCATTATATCTGGCCCAACTTAAAGGAATGACCAAACAAGAGGCCAAGGACCGTTTAAAATATTGGTTTGATAAGCTTGAGATCGGCGATTGGTGGAATAAAAAAATTCAAGAGTTGAGCAAAGGGCAAGCTCAAAAAATTCAATTTATTGTCACTGTTTTGCACAGACCAAAATTGCTCATTTTTGATGAACCATTTTCAGGATTTGACCCGATCAATGCAAATCTCATTAAAGATGAAATTTTACAGTTGCGGGAAGAAGGTGCCACAGTCATTTTTTCAACACACAGAATGGAGTCGGTCGAAGAACTGTGCGATCATATTGCATTAATTCACAAAGCCAACAAAGTACTTGATGGAAAGTTGACAGACATCCAACGTCAATACAAAACAAATACCTTTGAAGTCGGTTTGCAAACCCCAAATGCCGATGATGTGGTAAATGCCATTAAAAACAAGTTTGAAGTCTTTCCTGCAACGTTTAAGAATTTGAATGATGATATTAAACTCAATATCAAACTTCCTTCACATGCAACTTCCAACGATCTTCTATCATTCCTAACATCCAAGGCTGAAGTCCATCATTTTGTGGAGGTGATACCAAGTGCTAACGATATTTTTATTCAAACCGTAAAAAATAATTGAGAATGAATCATTTGCCACTCATCATCAAAAGAGAATATTTGACCAAAGTGCGTAACAAATCATTCATCATCATGACTTTTTTAAGCCCTATGATCATGATTGCCTTGTTTGCTTTGGTGGCTTATTTATCGCAAATCAACAGCAATCAAGATAGAACTATTGCAATACTTGATGAAACAGGATTGTTTAAGGATGTATTAACCGATTCCGAACATACCACGTATTCTTATCTAAATGCTATGAGCCTTGAAGAGGCCAA
This sequence comes from Aquaticitalea sp., assembly GCA_041751535.1. GTDB lineage: Bacteria > Bacteroidota > Bacteroidia > Flavobacteriales > Flavobacteriaceae > JBPOFM01. The sequence goes on along the minus strand of JBGSXJ010000212.1, from coordinate 15,552 downwards.
GAAAACCGTGAGTTCAAAGAACGATTATGGTTTGCTGTATATTCAAAAAAGCCAAGACACCTCCAAACTTTACAGCGCTGCCAAATTCTTTTCAGAAGATTCACCTTCATTGAGCATCATTTCAAATTTGGAAAGTAAGATCGAAAAGAAATTAACCGACTTAAAACTGGTTCAGGATGGTGTGGATATCAAAAAAATTGAAGCCTCCCGAACACGTATCACAATTGGACAGGAAAGTTTTGCCGGTTTAAAAACCTCAAAGCTGGATAGTTATCTCAAGCTTGCCTTTGGTGGTGCCGCGGGTTATTTATTGTTTATGTTTATCATAATTTATGGTAATATGATTATGCGAAGTGTCATTGAAGAGAAGACAAGTCGCATAGTGGAAATCATCATTTCGTCAGTAAAACCAATACAGTTGTTGATGGGAAAAATCATCGGTACGTCGTTGGCAGGTGTCACACAATTTATCATTTGGCTTATTCTAGGTGCAGTTATGTTATTCATAATTTCAGCTATTTTTGGTGTTGACTTGATGCAGGTTCAAAGCCCGCAACAGGAAATGATCGAACAAGCCATGGCATCATCGGAAATGCAGAATCAGGCGCAGGAATTGATAACTGCGTTCTTTAATTTGCCGATTCTTAATCTTTGTGTTGCATTTCTGTTTTTCTTTCTTGCCGGATTTTTACTTTACAGTTCTTTATATGCAGCCATCGGTGCCGCAGTGGACAATGAGACCGATACGCAACAGTTTATGATGCCGATTATCATGCCATTGGTATTGGCAGTTTATGTGGGTGTATTTACAGTCATTGAAGATCCCCACGGAACAGTTTCGACCATCTTTTCATTTATCCCTTTAACCTCGCCAGTGGTTATGTTAATGCGTATTCCTTTTGGTGTACCGATATGGCAACAGGTATTGTCGCTAGCACTCTTGGTGGCGACTTTTGTGTTTACGGTTTGGTTTGCAGCAAAAATTTATAGAGTAGGTATTTTAATGTACGGAAAAAAGCCGAGCTATAAAGAGTTGTTTAAATGGCTAAAATATTAAAGGATGAAGGAGTTATTTGATTTCTTAAGAAAAGAATATCATATCACTGACAGTATCAGTTTGAGTATGATGGATTTGGTCATACTCACGGCCGTTTTTACCATAGCCACTATATTTATGCGTATGGTGCTTAAACTCTTGAGCAGAAACCTTCCTTATGACGATAAACGAAAGTTTAAAGTCGTTTTTGGCTACGCAAGATGGTTTGTGTATGTCATCATCCTTCTCATAACGTTTCATTCTCTGGGAATACCAGTCACTGGGATATTTGCAGCTTCTGCCGCATTGTTGATTGGAATCGGGTTGGCACTTCAAACATTGTTTCAGGATATTATCTCGGGAGTTTTCATTTTGATTGACCAATCGGTACATGTCGGTGATATTATAGAAATTGAAAATAAGGTAGGCCGTGTGGAAGAAATTAAATTGCGAACCACAAGAGCGGTCACAATTGACAATAAAATTCTGATTATTCCCAACCATTTATACCTCACAAATCTCTTGTTTAATTGGACACAAAATGGTACTACCACAAGAGAAAATGTAAAAGTTGGTGTGGCCTATGGCAGTGATGTGCAATTGGTTAAAAAATTATTGTTCCAAGCAGCTAAATCCTCAACCCATGTTTTGGAACGACCAGAACCTACAGTGCTTTTTAATGATTTTGGCGAGAGTTCATTAAATTTTACCGTGGCATTCACAATCAACGATAGTTTTAATGCACGATTTCCACAAAGTGAAATCCGCTTTGAGATTGATCGGTTATTCAGAGAACACAACGTAGTGATTCCTTTTCCCCAAAGGGATGTTCATATTATTGAGAAAATTAAATCCATACCCCCGAATATATGACAATTAGAAACCTGATTTTAGTATTGAGCTTAACCTTCCTTTTTTGTTGTTTTAGTAATGCCCAAACAAGTGATTTGTTTCGAGTGGAGTATACATATGTCCCAAATTCCAAAGCTAGTAATTCAATTAATCGATTTCGAACAATTATACAATTGCCGTTAAAAGTGAGTGAAAGTAATTATTTTATTTTAGGAGGTGAATATCGTTATACCGCTCTGGATTTAGAAGATGCTCCATTTTCCACCGATGACTTAAATTCTATTCAGCGAATCGAAGGAACCGTAGGATTTTTACATAAAAAGGAAGGAAAAGACTGGATTTATGCAGGGAAGGTTGGCGCAAGGATTTCCTCTAATTTTGAAACCACTTTAACATCATATGATTGGATCTATATCGCTACAGGCTTTGCAATAAGGGACCGTACCAAGCAAGGACAGGCCGATAAACCAAATCGATTAGTGCTTGGATTGGAATATACCACAACACGAGGACGTAATTTTCCGCTGCCTATTGTAAACTATTACAGGGAATTTTCCCCAAAATGGACCTACACGTTAGGTGTTCCGAAAACCAATATTCGTTATAAATTTGATACCAAAAACCATGTACAGGCTTATGTGACACTTGACAACTTCTTTGCTAACATTCAAGGCAACAAAGTTATAAATAATCAAGTGGCCGATAATATTTCTATGACCATAATATTAGGTGGTTTGGGATATGAGCACTATTTTACAAAACATTTGATGTATTATGGCTATGTTGCATACAGTATTTCAAATGATTTTCGTTTACGTACTAATGATAGAGTCGAGATTTACACCATAGACGATATAAACACCATGTACTTTAGAACCGGAATAAAATTTAAGTATTAAAATATGTCAAAAATATTAGTCATTGAAGATGAAGCATCCATTCGAAGGGTTTTGGTTAAAATACTAACTGAAGAGAATAACGCGTATCAGGTTGAGGAAGCGGAGGACGGATTGGCCGGTATAGAAAAAATAAAACAAGAAGATTATGATTTGGTGCTTTGTGATATTAAAATGCCAAAAATGGATGGTGTTGAAGTTCTGGAGGCTGCCAAAAAAATAAAGCCCGAGATTCCCATTGTGATGATTTCTGGTCATGGCGATTTGGATACTGCTGTCAATACAATGCGTCTTGGAGCGTTTGATTATATCTCAAAACCACCTGATTTAAACCGCTTGTTGAATACCGTAAGAATTGCACTCGACCGCAAGGAACTCGTCGTTGAAAACAAAATGCTCAAAAAGAAAGTGAGCAAAAATTATGAAATGGTAGGCAATAGTAAAGCCATTGCCTATATCAAGGACATGATTGAAAAAGTTGCAACCACCGACGCAAGGGTCTTGATCACGGGCCCCAACGGAACAGGAAAAGAGCTTGTCGCTCATTGGATACACCAAAAAAGTGAACGTGCCAATGGCCCCTTAATAGAGGTCAATTGCGCGGCCATACCCTCTGAACTGATTGAAAGTGAATTGTTCGGCCATGTAAAGGGCGCTTTTACAAGTGCCATAAAAGACAGAGAAGGTAAATTTGAATCGGCCAATGGAGGTACTATTTTTCTTGATGAAATTGGAGATATGAGTCTTTCGGCGCAAGCCAAAGTACTCCGCGCGCTTCAAGAAAGTAGGGTGCAACGTGTAGGAAGTGATAAAGATATCAAGGTTGATGTACGGGTACTTGCTGCAACCAACAAAAATCTTAAAAAAGAAATTGAAGAAGGTCGATTCAGGGAAGATTTATACCATAGGTTGGCCGTTATTTTGGTGCAAGTACCTTCGTTAAATGACAGGCGTGAAGATATTCCAATGTTGGTAGATTATTTCGCAGCTAAAATTGCGGAGGAACAAGGTACCGCAAAAAAATCATTTTCGACAAAAGCCATCAAATTATTACAAGAATACGATTGGACAGGAAATATACGCGAACTTCGAAATGTTGTCGAGCGATTGATTATTTTAGGGGAAAAGGAAGTCAGTGAAAATGATGTAAAGCTGTTTGCATCAAAATAAACGATCAAATGAAAACTATTGACATCCAGGAATTTAAAGTTGGCAAACCCATTCAGCTTAAGAATGTAAAGACTACATATGAAGTTGAGGCCTCTGAAAAGGACATAAAAAAAGCCCTAAAAGAGGTTAGGAAGGATTTGGCAAAAATTCAGGATACAATGTATGCCCACGACAAATATTCTGTTTTGGTATGCTTACAAGGGATGGACACAGCTGGTAAGGACAGTTTAATTCGTGAAGTTTTCAAAAGTTTCAATACGCGAGGGATTATCGTTCACAGTTTTAAAGTTCCTACCGAAAAAGAGTTGAGCCATAATTATTTGTGGCGACATTATATCGCTTTGCCCGAAAAGGGAAAGTTTGGTATTTTTAACAGAACCCATTATGAAAACGTATTGGTCACCCGTGTTCATCCAGACTATATTCTTGGCGAACATATACCAAACATAAATTCGGTGGATGATATTGATGATGCTTTCTGGGACAAACGATTTGAGCAAATCAATAATTTTGAAAAGCACCTAGCAGCAAATGGAACCATAATTTTCAAGTTTTTCCTGAATATTTCCAAAAACGAACAGCGAAACCGTTTATTACGTCGATTGGAAGAACAAGACCACAACTGGAAATTTTCTCCTGGAGATTTAAAAGAACGAGAACTTTGGGATCGCTATCAGGAATGTTACGAGGACGTACTCAACCAAACCTCCAAAGAGCATGCGCCTTGGTACATTATTCCTTCCGATGTCAAAGAAACAGCACGTTATATCGTTGCCAAAATACTGTATGATACTCTTAAAACCTATCAAGATATCCAAGAGCCAGAATTGGATGATAAAGTCAAAGCCAATTTGGATATGTACAGGAATCAATTGGAGAATGAATGATTTTTCAATCTAAAACAATGCAGGTTTTATGATTTCATTTTAAAATGTTCATTTATTTATGTAGTATATTTAGCGCTTAATTAAATAGAACCCTCTATTAATGAAACATTGTATTCTACTTATCAGTCTTTTTATGGCTTATCAGGTATCAGCTCAATCCGATGCCGAAATCATCAAGAAAATTTATTCAACATCCTTAACCAATGGCAAAAGCTATCAGTGGTTAGATCATTTATCCAATCAGATAGGATCGCGACTTTCAGGGTCTTTGGGTGCAGAACGTGCGGTGGCATATACCAAGGAAGAATTGGATAAATTAGGCTTTGACAAGGTGTGGTTGCAGCCTGTAATGGTTCCAAAATGGGTAAGGGGACTTCCAGAATTTGCCTATATCGAGAGTTCGCCAGGGAACACCACCAAGGTTAATATATGTGCGCTCGGAGGCTCTATCGCCACACCAAATGCAGGTGTTAAGGCCAATGTCATAGAAGTTAAGAGTATTGATGAATTGGCCACTTTGGGCAGGGACCAAATAGAAGGTAAAATTGTGTTTTTCAATCGTCCGATGCAGGCCGATTTAATCCATACTTTTGAGGCTTATGGTGGTTGTGTCGATCAACGCGGCTCTGGAGCGAAGGAAGCTGCGAAATATGGAGCTGTCGGTACTATTGTTAGGTCCATGAATTTACGTTTGGATGATTTCCCCCATGCTGGTGGCATGAGTTATGGGGATCTACCGACCTCCCAATACATTCCTGCGGCTGCCATCAGCACCAATGATGCCGAAGTGTTGAGTGCCATGTTATCGCTCAATAAAGACCTTAAATTTTTCTTCAGGCAAAATTGCCAGCAACTAAAAGACGTCCAATCCTACAACGTAATCGGCGAGATAACCGGAAGCGAGTTCCCTAATGAATATATTGTGGTAGGTGGTCATCTCGATTCTTGGGATTTGGGCGATGGCTCGCATGATGATGGCGCAGGCTGCGTGCAATCAATGGACGTTTTAAGAATTTTGAAGGAAATAGGATATGCACCAAAGCGTACCATAAGAGTTGTTTTGTTTATGAATGAAGAAAATGGCCTTCGAGGTGGAACAGAATATGCAAAAGTTGCCAAATCAAAAGGTGAGAAACATATTTTTGCCCTTGAAAGTGATTCTGGTGGATTTACACCAAGAGGCTTTTCATTTGATACGGATGGTGCTTTTGTTGCTAAAGTGCAGCAATGGAAGCCTTTGTTTGAACCTTATTTAGTTCATTATTTTGAGAAGGGTTATGGAGGTGCTGACATTGGGCCATTGAAAGATGGCGATGTTGTTTTGGCAGGACTAAGGCCAGATTCCCAACGTTATTTCGACTATCATCATGCTGCAAATGATACTTTTGACGCTATCAATCAGCGCGAATTGGAGCTTGGCACAGCGACAATGGCAGCCCTAATCTATTTGGTGGATGCTTATGGTGTTAAATAATTGATAAAGCCTATTTTACGGTTCATTTGGTATAATTTCTGTTAAAGAATGAATACTATGAAATATTCTAATTATTTAAGTCTTACCCTTTTACTTGTTCTTACCATAAGTTGCTCACAAATTCAGAAAGTTACAGACATAGTTTCAAAGCCTTCAGCACGGGAAGTCTATGCTCGGGACTTTAAAGAGAATGATTCTTTATTAGGCAAATGGACACACTCTATGACCACAGCCAAAACCAACGCTTTGCAGGTAACTGCACCATTTGTATTGCACGGAAATTTCAGTTCGAATGACTTGTCTTCATATGGATATAAGGTGAAATTACAGGAAGGCGAGAAGTTGTTTGTGGAAGTCAATCAAGCGGTAGACTCCTTTAAAGTATTTATCGATGTATTTGAATATAGAAATGATTCCACCTTGGTTGAGGCTCCAGTAGTGTCTTCTGAAATAGCGAAAAAACAAGTGTCTTTGGAAATTGATAAAAATACACTTTACAAAATTGTCGTCCAGCCCGAGATTGCAAATTCTTCACCTTTCAACATAAAAATATATACACAGCCTATGTTTTCCTTTCCTGTAAGTGGTTATAAGAACAAGAACATACAAAGTTTTTGGGGTGCATCGAGAGATGCCGGAAAAAGAAATCATGAAGGCGTTGACATTTTCGCAAAGCGCGGCACTCCCGTAGTGGCCATTACAGATGGTTTTGTGTCCTATGTTGGAGAGCGCGGTCTAGGTGGAAAACAGGTGTGGCAGCGATCAGGACTATTAGGAAAGTCCCTATACTATGCCCATTTGGATAGTATTGCCGTTAAGCCCAACAGTCGGGTCAAAGTTGGTGATACATTGGGTTTTATTGGCAATTCCGGTAATGCCAGAACCACAAGTCCGCATCTGCATTTTGGGATTTATACCCGCGGTGGCGCCATCGATCCGTTACCTTTTATAAAAACATCAGATATTCCCGATTCTCGAAGCATGTCCGTTGTGGAAAATGGGCAAACAACACAACGACAAAATCAATTGCGGATTGGTCCCGATACTAATTACGACAAGTTAGCGACCTTAATCTCAAAACAACCGTTGAAAATTGTTGGAGCAGCAGATAATTGGTATCATGTGAAGGTTGGAGATAGTCTTGAAGGGTTTATGCATATTTCCTTGATAAAATTGCTATAGAAGGTTTATTATTGAACTTTCATTTTAGGAATTGATTGAGGTTGAAAAAGATGGGATAAACGAAAAGCCTCCATTTAAATCCTAATTGGTGCTGCTAGACAATGTTTTTTATTTCAGATAAATGATCCTGTAAATTGAATGCTTTGATGAGAATCATTCATCATAATGTCCTTTCTTCAGCCGAATATTTATTTGTTCCATTAAGATGCCTGCATCTTTTTTGTACTGTTTAGCAAGGCTTAAATGATTACCAACAGCCAAAATAGTATGAGAAGCAACACGTTTTTTATAATCTTTACTTTCAGTAAAATAAAAGATGATGTCTTCAGTCAAATTACCTTTGGTCAAATCAACGAACCATGGGAATTCTTGGAAATCATTAAAATTCTTCATCACTATTGCTTCCATTCTATCGTTGCTCTTATTTATCATTGGATTGTATATGGAATAGAATTTTGTGATTTCAGTGATCAAACTATCCTTGTGGGAGGACTCGTTGTTGATGATGTTCTGAAGTTGACCGATACCTTTTGATTGTACATTGAAAGGTTGATAAATGGTGACCAAACTCAAACATTCCATACACTCTGTGTAATTTTCTTTGGTGATTTTGTTGTTCAGTATTTTTTTACTGTTTGATAGGTTGGACTCATAAAAATTAATGATTTTTGTTGCGTACGTGGTATCTATTTCTAAATCAAATCCAATTTCTGTTAAGGTATTGTTCAAGATTTCTTGAAGTTTTCTTTTTTCATTCCAATTGTTAATTTGTATTGCAATTAAAATCCCAATAACCACGAGGATGATTTCGCCGATGGCGTATTTAAAGTACTTGGTGGTTTTGCCTTCGTTAAGGAGGTTTTGGCGGATATTGCGAAAGAGTTTAATCATGTAGCTCTATTCTTTTTTTAAGATTTTTAAGCATTGCCTTTCTTGCTGATATATTTCCAAGTGCACCATAAGACCTTCCCAAATCTCCTATTAAATAATTTTCCATCGACGGTGTTCTCAAAATTTTCTCATAATCGGCAGTTTCATTTCGATAGTCTTTAATGGAAGCAACCTTTTTGTAAAACTCTTGCACACTGCCTTCGCTAATGACCAACTTTCCCGTCTCTTTTGTCATATATCCTTCTGGCAAAGTATACATCAAGGGCTCAAATTGAGTTTCGATTAATCTCGATATAGAACTGAATGATTTGTCTATCAATGTAAAATCTGCATAGTATTGGGACAGATCTTTAATGATTTCTTTCTCTCTAAGATTGTTGAACGTTCCTGAAGTCTTTGCAGATTCAAAGGTTGTGTTGTTATTTGTTGGATCTACAACATAAAACAAGGGTTCTACGTACATCCCAAACTTTTCAATGCCCATCGTTCTGTTTGGGTTTCTAACATAGGTTAATAGGGTATCGAGATATTCTATCCTCTTGGTGTGGAATGTTTCATAATATCTGTGTTTGGCTTCATCCTTTTCAAGATCCAATAGAATGTTTTCGAAAAAATTAGCTTCGGCTAGTTTTGCTTTCCTACCTTCGTTCCAATTATTTATTTGTAGCGCAATCAAAATCCCAATAACCACTAGGATGATTTCTCCAATGGCGTATTTGAGGTAGTCGGTGGTTTTACCTTGTTCGATGAGTTTTTTTCGGATTTTTCGGAAGAATTTAATCATAAAATCAGTTATAGCTGTTATTGATATAATTGAGAATGTCAGTAGCTTTTTGTATTAGAATTTGAACACGAACTTCATTGTAAGTTGCGTTACTCCGAATATATTTGCAAAGTGGTAACACACGTTTATCATTTAAAATTGAAGCGTAGGATGCTCTATTTGGAGGAATAGGCGTATTGGTTGGGAAAAATTTTCTATGTTCGGTATCGCTAAAAAGTTCATATTTTAATTTACGAAGTTCTATTCTGCTGGGGTTTGTTGAAACATTCAACCCTTCTACAAGTTGATTATAATCCCTATTATAATCTTGAAGCATTTTTTTTAATTTTGAATCTGGAAATTCGGATATTATTCCAGATGCGTTCAAAAAATTCCATGTATCGTTAGATTTAATAATGGTTCGGGTAGAGCTCATTTCATTGAAATCCAATATAAATTTAAGCGAATCGGCTATTTGTGTATTTTTAGATTCCATTATTGGAATGATATAACTTCCCGCTTTAATTTGTTTGTTATAAAGCGCATTAATATTTTGGAAATCCAATAAGTCAGACTCAATGTCCTCTTCTATCGAGTGAATATTGGTAAGCATCTGTTTATTGTCTTTTCTTCCTTCATTCCAATTATTGATTTGCAATGCAATCAAAATCCCAATCACCACGAGGATGATTTCGCCAATGGCGTATTTAAAGTATCGAGTGGTTTTGCCTTCGTTAAGAAGATTCTTGCGGATGTTTCTAAAGAGTTTTATCATAATACGGAATTGTTCCCCTCCCAAGAGGGGAACGATACATGAGGGTTTTTGAATTTAGGCTATACTTTTGAATGATGACCACAAGCACAATCTCGCCAATGGCGAATTTAAGATAGCTTGTGGTTTTGTCTTCAAATAGAAGTTTTTTGCGGATGTTTAGGAAGACTTTAAGCATCGCATATAATTAAACCAGTGTAGAAATGAGATGGTAAATCACTATCGACAAAAGTAGGGCAAGTCCAAATCCGAGAAAGCGCAGTGCGCGATTGACATACTTAAATTTTACGGCTGCGATTTTTGAAATGATATAAATTTGTTGCCCCATATGGTCGAAGAGTTCTTCCTCGTTTAAACTTATCTTAAAAAAAGTTTTTGAGAACTCATTGATGCTACCAAACTTGGTAATGACATCTCTGAAAAAGAAAATATTCTTATCATAGGTAGCTTCTATTTTAGGCATAAAACAACGCACACAACAGTAAATGGAATAAGCCGTACAAGCAAACCACAGCAACAATAATAGGTATAACAGGATATTATCTTGAAAATCGTTAAGTGTGATTTCTATTTTTTGATAAATGAAGTTCAATAAAATACCATAAAACGAAAGTATAAGACCAGCTTTTATTTCGGAAGCTTTAATGAGACTAAAAATATAGTTGATACTGCCCCAATAATGATCCACCATATCTTCGGTATGTGGACTGCGGATGACTTTAATTTTTGGATTCTCAATTGGCTTTTTGACCCTTGGTTTTTTATTTGGTTTTCCTGATTCCATAGTTTGCTTTTTAAAATTTCGGTTGCTATTCTATCACTTCATATACAATTAAGGGTTCTGCCTTGTTTTTCATAATTATGGGTTCTAGTTTATTACATTGAAAGGATTCTTTTACTTGTTCATAGCAAGTTTCAGAAATTAAAATCTGATTTTGGGCAGCAGCTGCCTGTATGCGTGCTGAGGTATTTACCGTATCGCCAATGACAGTATAATCCAATCGTTTTAAACTGGCAGAGCCAATATTTCCAGAGATCATTTCACCGCTTTTAATTCCGATGGATACCTTGGGATGATAATCTGTCTTGCCATCCAAAATAGGTAGGGCATTGATGGAATTACGTACCGCAAGTGCGGCATCGATAGCGCGATCTAAATGGTATTCACCTCTAAAGACAGCCATAATGGCATCTCCGATAAATTTGTCAATAAATCCTTCTTGGTCCAAAATTTCCTTCACCATGCAATCAAAGTAAGCGTTGATCATTTGTACTACCACATCTGCCGGTGCGGTCTCACTTATTTTAGTAAATCCACAGACATCGATAAACATGACAGTGCCTTCAATGGTTTCGTTGACCATCAAACTTGTTTCATATTCCCGACTTCCCATAAAATTTAGTACGGTTTCATCGACATACATCCGTAAAATATTGTTTTCCTTGACGGCTTGCATGGTTTTTTTTAGAATAGCTACATGGGCAATGGTTTTTTCTATGGTAAGCTCAAGGTCTTTAAAGTCTATAGGTTTTGTGATAAAGTCGAATGCACCGCGGTTCATCGCCGTACGGATGTTTTCCATATCGCCGTAGGCGGAAACAATGACCGACTTTAGCAGATGATTTTGTTCATTTAGTTTGCTCAATAATGTGAGTCCATCCATTTCTGGCATGTTAATATCACTCAACACCAAGTCAACATCGGGATGTTTTTTTAGCTGATCTAATGCAGACCTTCCGTTTTCAGCAAAGATAAAGTCGTATGCATCCTCCCGGATTTGTTTTCTAAACCGCTGTTTAATGAGGGCCTTTAAATCTTCTTCGTCGTCAACTACCAATATTTTTGTCTTCATATTATGGAGTTATTAGTTTAACAGGCTGCTGATCTCATTCTTTAATGAGACAAAATCAATAGGTTTTGTGAAAAATTCCTTTGCTCCAGAGCGAATGGCCTTTCTATAGTTTTCTGGATCGCCATAGGCAGAAATCATGCTTACCTTTATTTGTGGAAACCGTATTTTTACCTTTTCCAGAAGTTCTAGACCAGTCATTCCTGGCATATTGATATCAGAAAAAATATATACGACATCGGGCGGTTCACTTTTTTCAAGTAAATTTAATGCCTCTTGTCCTGAAAAGGCAAAGACCAATTCTAGGCTTTTGTTTTTTACTTCATTTCTAAATTTCTGCCTAAAAAGTGTTTCAACGTCCTTTTCGTCGTCGACAATGAGAATTTTCATGATTGTATCGTTTTGATTAGCTTGGTAATTGTACATTTATTTTGGTGAATGAGTTCTTTCCAGATTTAGAATCGATAGTTAATAATCCTCCATGGGCCTTTATGATATCATTAGTGATTGAGAGCCCTAGTCCTGTGCCGTCTGTTCCTTTTTTTGTAGTGAAAAATGGCTGTAAAATCTTATCTTTTAAACTTTCAGGAATTCCGGGACCATTGTCTTCAATTTCCAGATACACCTGTTTGTTTTTACAATAGGTTCTCACGGTTAGTTTAGGTAAGAAGTTTTCCTTTTCGTTTACAGAATGGTTTTTTTCGCGCATGGCATCAAAAGCATTATTACAGAGATTGAGAATGACCCTGCTGAAATCTTCTTTGATAAGTGGTACATCGGTAACACCGTCATCTAGTTTAAGGTCTATCGATACATTTATTGCTTTTTTACCGGCTCGCATTCCGTGAAAGGATAAGTTGACATATTCTCGAATAAGCTCATTGAGGTTAGTAGGCTCTATTTTTCCGCTGCCACCTCGGCTGTGCTGAAGCATAGATTTTACGATACTGTCTGCACGTGTACCATGCTGATGAATTTTTTTAAGGTTCGATCGCACGTCGGTCAGAATCTCATCAATTTGTTCTGTGTTTTTGTTTTTTTCCAATTGTTTCAATTCTGCAAAGACCTCATCAATCAATTCAACATTAAGTTCAGAGAAATTATTGACAAAATTGAGCGGATTCTTGATTTCATGGGCAATGCCAGCCGCCAGTTGACCCAATGAAGCGAGTTTCTCTTGTTGTACCAATTGTTCTTGTGCCGATTTGAGATCAGTTAATGCAGCCTGTAATTTTCGGTAGGCTTCTGCATTTTGCATTGCCACACCAATATTCGCTGCAATGGTATTCAACAATCTCAAGTCATTGTCGGTAAATCTGTTTTCTTGTTCGGTACTTTGAACACTGATCACGCCAATTGATTTATCACCAGACATGATGGGAACGCCTAAATAGGACTCCACAATTTTCCCTATTTTATCAGCTTTTATCTTATCATAGACTTCGTCTAAATTATGATTGATTAAAATTGGTTCTTTGCTGAGAATGATTTTTTCAGTAATTCCATTTCCAAATGGTTTTGATTTGGCGTGATCGCCATAGTAATAAGGGAAATGCAGCATATTGCTCTCAATGTCATGTAGGGCTAAATACACTATATCTGCTTTAAAGGTCTCACGCATTTGTTCACCTACAAGATTTATAAGAACATCAAATTCAAGTTGTGACACCAAGGCACGACTGATATTATTGACGGTTTGCATTTCGGTAGCCCGTTGTTCGGTTTCGGCCAATAGACGTTTGGTTTCATTGAACAGGCGTGCATTTTCCAAGGCGACGCTCATACTATTGGATAGGGTACTTAAAAGCTGAATGTCAGATTCATTAAAGGCATTTTCCCGATCCATATTTTGTAGGCTAATATAGCCTTCAACAGAATCGCTTAAGATTAATGGCACAAAAAGCATCGATTTGGGTTCCTTTGTTCCTGGAACTACTTTAGCCGATTTGGAGGCGTCTTTATTGATGCAAATAAAGCTTTTTGTATTGATCAATTGTTGACGTATGTCGTTATAAACGCGTGGTTCAGGATAATGTCTGGAGCCTGATTCATACAAATAATTGAATATTTCTTTTTTCTCTTCTGGAAGCAAGGTAGCAATTACTACAGCTTGTGCATCAAACAGTTCGCGAAGGCGGTCGCCAACAAGGGTGTAAATTCCTTGTACGTCCAACTCGGAGACTAAACCTTCCTGTACGCCATTGATCACTGCCAATTCTGCATTTCGCTGTTCGGTTTCCTCTAAAAGTTTGTTGGTTTTGTTGAATAACTGCGCGTTATTTAAAGCCATGCTCATACTGCGAGTTAAGGTAGTAAGCAACTGAACATCAGATTCACTAAAGGCATTTTCCCTATCTACATTTTGAAGGCTTACGGAGCCCACTACTTTGCCGCTTACAATCATGGGGACAAAAACAGCCGATTTTGGTGCTTGCCCTTTGGTAACACCACCTTCACTATCTCCATATTTTTTGGCAGTTAGAACATAATTTTCCTTAATGAGCAGCGCTTCTTTTTTTTCAATGAGAAGTTTATTTGCCCAAATAAAAGGCCTTGGATTAACATTCACTCTTTTGCCTTTTTCATAGGCGTATTCAAAAGATTCCAAATTATCTTTAAGATCAAAAGTCCGAATGACCGTTACTTGGGCATCAAAAATATCACGGATCCGATCTCCCACCAGATTATAAATGCCCAGCATGTCCATTTCAGCAACCAAACCTTCTTGCACACTATTAATTACAGCCAGCTCAGCATTGCGCTGTTCAGTTTCATTAAACAATCGGGCATTTTCAAGCGCAACACTCATACTGTTGACCAAAGTGCCCAACAGTCGAACATCAGAGTCGCTAAACGCATTTTCCTTATCTACATTTTGAAGGGATACATAGCCTCTTACTACCTTACCTACCATCATGGGTACAAAAAGAGCTGACTTTGTAAACTGGGTTCCAGGTACTACGGTTGGAACTTCTCCTGTAATCTGCGTCCATACTTCATCGGCGTTTTCATTAATACATACCAGATCTTGGGTATCGATCAAATATTTTCTGAATGTATCAATTGGCCGCATAGACATTTCAAAATTTTGGCCATCTTCATATAGATAATGAAACGCTTCGGTATTATTTTCATAATTAAAGGTCGCGACCGCTGTTACTTGTGCATCAAAAAGATCACGAATTCTGTCTCCCACTAGATTATATATGCCTTGCATATCCATTTCTGCCACTAATCCTTGTTGCACACTATTAATAACTGCGAGCTCCGCATTGCGCTGTTCAGTTTCATTAAACAAGCGTGCATTTTCTAGGGCAACTGACATACTGTTTGCAAGGGTGGTCAAAAGTCTCACATCTGCTTCATTAAATGCATGTTCCCTATCATTATTTTGAAGGGTTACATATCCTTTGACAGCGTCTCCCAAACTCAAGGGAACATATAGTGCAGATTTTGCCATGCGGGTACCGGGAACAGGTTTAAAGGGTTTGCCATTGATTTCTGACATGACTTCGGCCGCATTTTCACTTATCAACAAAGGTTTTTTATCGCTTATAATTTTTTTCCTAATGTTGTCATAAGCTCGGGTAGCAGGGTAAATGCGTTCACCTTCTTCATAAGCATATTGAAAATTCTCCTTTCCTTCTTCAATATTTAGGGTCACAATAGCCGTGACTTGGGCATCAAAAAGATTCCTTATTTTATCTCCCACCAAGTCATAAATACCTTGCATGTCCATTTCGGCGACTAGACCTTGCTGCACGCTATTAATTACAGCC
>JBGSXJ010000211.1:0-37393 GCA_041751535.1 Aquaticitalea sp. | reverse complement strand
CATTACAATGAAAAAGTATTTGAATTTATTCGATTTTAAACAGAAAGTAAATTATAAAACCGAAGTGCTATCAGGCTTAACAGTCGCACTTGCATTGGTTCCAGAAGCTGTGGCATTTGCCATGATCGCAGGCTTACCACCCTTAACAGGATTGTATGCAGCCTTTGTAATGGGATTGGTGACCGCCATATTTGGAGGCCGTCCCGGTATGATTTCTGGTGCTACGGGAGCCATAGCCGTCGTTATTGTGTCTTTGGCAATTTCACATGGTATAGAATATATTTTTGCAACCGTAGTATTGGCAGGCATCCTTCAAATCTTGGCGGGTGTATTCCGATTGGGGAAATTGATGCGATTAGTACCCCATCCTGTCATCTTTGGATTTGTCAACGGACTTGCCATCATCATTTTTATGTCGCAACTAGATCAATTTAAGGATCCTTCAGGAAATTGGCTGGTTGGACCATCACTTTATATTTTATTGGGCCTTGTATTCCTTACCATGTTTATCATCTATGGATTGCCCAAACTTACCAAAGTCATACCGGCATCATTGGTCGCCATTTTAGTTGTTTTTGGAATCGTGGTTGCATTTGGAATCGACACAAAAACAGTTGGTGATATTGCCTCCATTCAAGGGGGTTTTCCGCCGTTTCACTTGCCTGTAGTGCCTTATACATTTGAGACCTTATCCATTATTTTCCCGTATGCCGCCATTGTTGCTGGTGTAGGACTTATTGAAAGTTTACTCACATTGAATATTATAGACGAAATCACCGAAACACGCGGAAGAGGCAATAAAGAAGCAGTAGCACAAGGATCTGCAAATATTCTCTCGGGTGTTTTTTCTGGCATGGGAGGTTGCGCCATGATTGGACAGAGTTTAATCAATATATCTTCAGGTGCTAGGGCACGTTTATCTGGAATCGTTGCCGCTATTGCATTGCTAATGTTTGTGATGTTTGGCTCTGGATTGATAGAACGCTTACCTATGGCGGCTTTAACTGGGGTCATGATCATGGTGGCCATTGGAACCTTTGAATGGGCAAGTTTGAAAACATTTAATAAAATGCCAAAATCAGACGTTTTTGTAATGGTAACTGTTACGTTAGTAACTGTGTTTCTCCATAATTTGGCGTTGGCCGTTATTGTAGGAGTCATCATTGCTGCACTTGTATTCGCCTGGGACAATGCCAAACGTATTAGAGCACGGAAATCGATAGACGACAAAGGTGTAAAACATTACGAAATTTACGGACCCTTGTTTTTTGGATCGGTTACTGCTTTTAATGAAAAGTTTGATGTTATGGGTGATCCTGAAGAAGTAATCATAGACTTTAAGGAAAGTCGTGTGGTTGATATGTCGGCTATTGAAGCTTTGAACAAAATAACGGAACGTTATTTAAAAGTTGGTAAAAAGGTACATTTAAAACATTTGAGCAGAGATTGTCAACAACTATTGCAAAACGCCGAACAACTCATCGATGTCAATGTGATAGAAGATCCTACGTATAAAGTTGTCGTTGATAAAATAGAATAACATGCAAGGGCATAAAAACCTCAATTGCATTTTTAAACCAGTTATAAGAAGCTACTATATATTAATTGATACACTTACGAGGAAACAGGTTTTTTTTATTGATTTTGTAATTACAAGGAAAAAGTACTGCGACGAGCGCTCTTAACAAGTTTATTAATAGCTCAAGGACAGTATTTCTATAGCTATAAAGAATCCATGCCTCTTAATATATTGCTCAAAAAAAGAACTTTATGAGCTTTATAAAGGCTAAAAAAACATAGGTTCCTTTTGGCCGTGTTTTACTCACACAACATCCAAAAACAAGTCATCGAGCTTATTTAAAAACACACTTGGCAGAAATATTAAAAAAAACTTGTCGATTTATCGGTTGTTATTTGTGTGTTAGGCACATAAAACCTACATTTAACCATAACGAATCTAAAAAATTAAAATATGGAAGCATATTGTGTAAAATGTAAATCAAAAAGAGAGATGAAAGATGCCGCTGAAACTACTATGAAAAATGGTAGAAAGGCTATGAAAGGCAAATGTCCAACCTGCGGAACAGGAATGTTCAGAATTATGGGTAAGGCTTAATCGATTTCTTGTAACACATTAAAAACTCCTCAAGCAATTGAGGAGTTTTTTGTTTAGAAATAGTAGCCTTTTCAATTCCTTCAAAAAAATGTTAATCAGACTAGCTATTTAAGTGAGCTATTTTCAACTTGAAAATGCGAAATGCTTTAAACATACATTTATACTGTAAATACATCAACAAAAGGTTCAGTTCATTACCTTTGCATGACCTAAATCTTTATATCAGATATTTTGAACACATAGAGCCTTTACATTCAGTATTTTAACAAGAACTATTTATGTTTCTTTCCATTTAAAAGCTGATATCAATGGCCCTAAAATTCAAATCAATATCTATATTATAACCTAATATTTGACATAATGACTAAAGATTTTCTTGAGAATTTCCTTCAATACTATTTGGTTCCCATTTTAGGTCTTTTATTGTTACTTCTTGTCATCATTATCGTTTATTATCGTTTAAGGTTTGTTTACCTATCCTATCGAAAGCGCCAATATTACACTAAAATATCCGATGCAATCACAACCTTAACCTTTTCTGGTTTGGAAGGTGAGCTATTAAAACATGAAGTGGCAATCTTTAAATCCCGTTTTCCATATCACAAAAAATGGTTTAAAAAACTATTGCTAAACTCTCTCCTTGATTTGAATCTCAACTTAAAAGGGGAATTGATTTATCAAATTAGGGAAATTTACATGGCTTTTGATCTCCATAAACATAGTCTACAACTTATTAAACATCCACACTGGAGCGTAAAGTGCACGGGAATCAATCAATTTCAAGCAATGAATTTTGTTCATGGTCAAAAATATATAAAACCTTATCTCACCTCAAAAAATACGATTTTAAGGTCCAATGCTTACATAGCGTATTTATATCTTACAACGGAGTCATTCGACACATTAGTAGATTATCCAAACCCACTTTCTAGAGTAAATGAGTACAAAGTAATCGATATTTTGTATTTAAAAAATGATCCCATCCCAAAAAATATTGACCGCTGGCTTGAAGCCAAAAATGACTCTATCGTCATATTGGGATTAAATATTATGGTATTCTATAACTATTCAGCCGCTCCTGAAAAAATAATAGCGTTGCTAAATCATGACACCTACAGAATTAGAGAAGAGGCCATAACTTCCATAAGGGAATTATATTTAATTGAAGCTGAAGAAGCATTGCAAAAGCAGTTTGATATGGAAGATAAGTTGTTGCAAATTGAAATCTTGAAATCCCTGTCTGTCATTGGAAGCGAATCGAGCGTTTTATTCATCACCAATCTTTTAAAAACCCAGGATATTAACAAAGATGTTAAAATGGAGTTGTTGCGGTCTTTAAAATCTATTGACTATAATTATTATGAATCCCGCTTTGTGATTGATTTGGATATTGAAAATATGAAAGCACACCTAAACTCGGCTTATTTATGAACGATTTTTATAATTATGTTCGGAATTTTCTCGATGCCTATGAATGGATCATCGTTGTATATTCATCATTGTATGTGATTTCTTATTTGTTTTTTGCCTTTTTGTCTTATGTCGCCATCAGAAGATATGTCTTGATGAAACATTATATCAATGAGGATGTGTTATTAAAATCAAATGAAGCGATTGGTGTATCGATTGTGGCTCCGGCCTTTAACGAAGGTGCCACTATTGTTCATAATGTCAAATCTTTATTGTCACTCTCCTACCCAAAATTTGAAGTAATTATCATTAATGATGGTAGCTCCGACGACACACTAGAGAAACTGATCACAGAGTTTGATTTGGTCAAAGTGCCTTTTTACTACCAGAGACAGATAGATACTGCTCCCGTAAGAGGACATTATAAATCCAAAAACCAAGTATATTCAAAACTCTTGGTGGTAGATAAAGAAAACCGCAAATCGAAGGCGGATGCATCAAACGCAGGAATCAATTCATCACAATATCCTCTATTTTTGTGTACGGATGTAGATTGTATACTAAAGCCCAATACCCTAGTTAAACTTGTAAAACCATTTATTGAGACCAAAACAAAAGTGATTGCAGCAGGAGCGGCCATAAGGAGTTCGAACGCAAGTGAAGTCAATGAAGGCTTTTTGGTGAAGGTTCATTACCCAAACCAATGGTATCCTATGTTTCAGGAACTGGAATATGTCCGTGCATTTTTATTTGGCAGAATGGCTTGGAGCCAATTAAATAGTCTCATTTTGGTATCGGGAGGATTGGGTATGTTTGATAAGGAAGTGGCCATTGAAGCTGGTGGATACATGCACAACTCCTTGGGTGAAGACATGGAACTCATCATTAGGATGCGTAAAGTGATGTATGAAAGAAAACAGAAATTTAGAATTACCTATATCCCTGAATCCCTTTGTTGGACGGAGGTGCCTCCAAATCTTAAAATATTAATGAGACAGCGCATTCGATGGGCACGAGGGTTGATTCAAACACTGGTAATGCACAAGAAATTATTTTTTAATTCTAAATATGGAAAAACAGGATGGATGGCACTTCCCTATTTTTTCTTTTTTGAATTTTTGGCACCTATTTTAGAGGCTTTTGGTGTATTATTGATAGTTACAGGCCTAATAATGTCCTATTTTTATCCTGACTTCATAAACTTTGACTTCCTACTATGGTCCATGTTGTTTATCTACTTTTTTTATATCAATATCACCATTATTTCCATTTTACTCGATGAACTCCTTTACAAAAGCTACGCGAACATCCGAGAACTATTAAAGCTTATTGGCATGGCGATGATTGAACCCATTCTGTACCATCCTGTGGTTGTGGTGGCAGCATTAAAAGGGTATTGGCAATTTTTCATGAAAAAGGAAGCGACCTGGGGCGTAATGGTGAGAAAAGGATTTACGACACAAAAAAAATAAACAATCTGACATGAAGATTACATTTACATCTTATTCTTTTCGACATTGGTATACCATTTTAGTGTGTTCGTTAGTGTTTACCTTTCAAACCACTGTTGCACAAAACATCAATGTTGATAGCTTACTCGTAGAGGCATATAGATCCTTAAAGGAACAAAACTATAAGCAGGCATTAAATCAAGCGCATTTGGGCTATAAAGTAAGTCCAGAATATCTTGACTTTCAGGTAGTGATTGGTCGTGTCCATCAATTGACAAACCAACAGGATAGCACTAGAATCTATCTCAATCGTGTTTTACAACAAAACAGCGCTTACGAAGAAGCCTTTGGGTACCTCATCAATTTGGAAATGGAAGCGCAACATTGGGAACAAGCAGAGGCAATTATCAACAAGGCCATTTTAGCACATCCTGATACTAAATCATTTCGATTAAAAAAATTAGAGGTATATCAAATGCAAGGCGACGTTGACAGTGAACGCTTGTATTTGAATGAAATATTATCTCTTTATTCTGATGACTCAGAATTAAAGCAACGCATCTACTTGCTCGATTCTCGCTTTAACAGTGACCGTATTGGCTTGCAATACAGTATCACCAGTTTTGACCGTGATGGTGTGGGCCCTTGGCACCTTGGCACAGTTCAATATATTGGTGAACGGCAATGGGGTTCTATTATAGGCAGGGTAAATTATGCAAATAGACGATCAAATGGCGCATTGTTGTTAGAAGGTATTCAGTATGAAGGGGAGTCTTATTTCTTTACAGGCAAAAAGAGTTATGCGAATGTTTCGGTAGGCTATTCGGATGATTTGGTGTTTCCAAAATGGCGATTGGGAGCTTCCTATTTTCAGACATTGTCAAAAGGGTGGGAAGTTGATTTAGGAATACGCTATACATACGTTGCAGAACAGGATATACCTACTGTAGCAATAGGTGTAGGAACATATTTTGGGTCATATTGGATGCATTTTAGATCTTTTTTGCAAATGCAAAATGACAATGTTTATCCAGCATTTACCTTAACGTCACGCTATTATTATAATACACGCTTTGATTATGTTAATTTTATATTGGGTTATGGCACCTCACCCGATGAGCGTGTACTACAGGCGGATTTAAACCAACGTCTTGAACTCAATTCATTTAGAGCTGGATTAGGGTATTTCAGACAGATTGGAACGCATTTTATCACTGGAATCCAGACCGTTTATAACCATCAGGAGTACATTGAGAGCAAATGGCAAAACGAATTTGAAGCATTTATAATGCTTCACTACCGACTTTAAGATTTAATTGGAATCCAAAAAATAAATGCCGTTAAAACATGAAAAATATGTAGGAGTTGTATTGTGTATCTAATATATTTTTCTATTTTAGCTGCAGGAAGGAGTTTTAGCCCAAACAGAAACTCCTCTGTTTTTACCCAAATCTATTGAACCTATGAACCGCACAGAAAAGATCCTCATCGTAGAGGATGATCAACTCACATCCCGTATTTTAAATTTTATCCTTAAGAAGGAAGGTTACGCTGTATCTAGTTCTCATAACGGATTGGACGCTATAGAACGTATGAACGTAATTCAACCAGATATGGTGATTACAGATGTCATGCTTCCGCTTAAATCCGGACTAGAAGTTACAAGCTATTGTAAAAACCATTTCCCGCACATTCCCGTTATTGTTTTATCGGCATTGGGTGAGGAAGAAGGTACTGTGGCTAAAGCCTTCAATCTAGGAGCGGATGATTTTGTAGCTAAACCTTTTAATCCAAATGAGTTGCTTCTTCGTGTAAGACGCTTATTAACGAAATTGGAAGTGACAATCGCTGTGTAAAAGCCCTCCTATATGTTAATCTCATTATGGCCACTATGAGGGGAAATAAACGAAAAACCTCTCCCATATAAAAGGAAAGGTTATCGTTGTTAGTCCATTACTATTATAAAATCTCTACAGAAAGCTTTCCAGCAACACATCATTAATAGCTCCGTGGCTGGCATGCTTTACAACAACACCATTTTTAATTACCAGCAATTGAGGTGACTCATGCACAACATTAAAACGGTTCGCAATTTCGTTGGAAATTACTCTATTTGCAATCAAATCTAAATAATACAAATCCAGCTGCCCTTCCTCGAGTGCATACTCCTTCTTAAACTGCCCAATCACCATCCTGCTCACCCCACAACGAGTGGAATGTTTAAAAATAGCCTGAGGTGTTGTTTTGGAATTTTCTACAATAGTGTCCAATTGCTCCATAGTGTCCAAGTCAATCCAAGGTGTGGTATCGGTTTCTGCTTGGTCTTTAGAACCTCCAAATATGCTGTCAAATAATCCCATAAATCTTTTTTTATGTTCCTTCCACATCGGGAAGAATCGTTAATTAATACTTTTTTTTATAATAGGTTTGATAGAATCAACATTTCTTTTTTTCGTATCTTTAAGGTATAAGTCGAAACACTTTCATAAGCTTACAAACTGACGAAACGTCACGCTATTACTCGCTTTACAAGACATTTTGTCGCCTAATATCCAATGGTAAGATAATTGACTTATATCTTGTGTAAAATAACGATTTAAATAGTTTTAACCTTATGAATTTTAATAATTATACCATAAAATCACAGGAAGCCATTCAGCAAGCCCAACAGCTCGCTCAAAGCTTCGGTCATCAACAAATCGAAAATGAGCACTTTTTTAAAGCCATTTTTGAAGTCGATGAAAATGTGCTGCCTTTCCTTTTGAAAAAATTGAACGTCAATCTCCCTTTGTTGCAACAAACACTGGACAAACAGCTCGAAAGCTTTTCTAAAGTAACGGGTGGTGAACTTATGCTATCCAGAGAAGCGAACAAAACGCTCAATGAAGCATCCATCATCGCCAAAAAGTTGAAGGATGAATACGTGTCCATCGAGCATTTACTCCTAGCCATCCTTAAATCGAACAGCAAAATTGCCCAAATGTTGAAAGATCAAGGCGTCACGGAAAAAGCATTGACTGCAAGTATCAATGAATTGCGTCAAGGGGACAAAGTCACTTCACAAAGTCAAGAGGATACTTACAACTCCTTAGGCAAATATGCCAAAAATCTCAACCAGATGGCAAAAGATGGCAACCTTGACCCTGTCATTGGCCGTGATGAAGAGATACGAAGAATTCTTCAAATCTTATCACGTCGCACCAAGAACAACCCCATCCTAGTGGGTGAACCTGGAACTGGTAAAACAGCAATTGCCGAAGGATTAGCGCACCGAATCGTGGATGGCGACATTCCTGAAAACTTAAAAGACAAACAAATCTTCGCACTTGATATGGGAGCCCTCATTGCAGGAGCCAAATATAAAGGCGAGTTTGAAGAACGCTTAAAAGCCGTTATTAAAGAAGTAACTAGCAGTGAAGGCGATATCGTATTATTTATCGATGAGATTCACACGCTTGTCGGCGCAGGTGGTGGACAAGGCGCGATGGATGCGGCCAACATCTTAAAACCAGCATTGGCACGTGGTGAATTGAGAGCCATCGGTGCCACAACGCTCGATGAATACCAAAAGTATTTCGAAAAAGACAAAGCCCTCGAACGCCGTTTCCAAAAGGTTATGGTCAACGAACCCGATACCGAGAGCGCTATTTCTATCTTGCGAGGCATCAAGGAAAAATATGAAACCCACCATAAAGTGCGAATCAAAGACGAAGCCATCATCGGCGCCGTGGAGTTGTCCGAGCGGTACATCACCAATAGGTTCCTTCCAGATAAGGCCATTGATCTTATGGACGAGGCAGCTTCCAAATTACGCATGGAGATCAACACTAAACCCGAAGAATTGGATGTCCTAGATAGAAAGATCATGCAGTTGGAGATTGAAATTGAGGCCATCAAACGAGAGAAAGATGAATCCAAATTAAAAACATTGCGCTCCGATTTGGCAAATCTTAAAGAGGAACGTAACGAAATCAATGCGAAATGGAAAAGTGAAAAAGATGTCGTTGACAACATTCAAACCATAAAATCCAATATTGAGGATTATAAACTAGAAGCAGAACGCGCCGAGCGTGATGGTGATTATGGTAAGGTGGCAGAGCTCCGTTATGGAAAGATCAAGGATGCCACAGCACAATTGGAACTACTCCAAAAAGAGTTACAGGAAAACCAATCCGGAAGTCACCTCATCAAAGAAGAAGTCACATATGAAGACATCGCTGAAGTTGTCGCCAAGTGGACAGGTATCCCAGTTACCAAAATGCTGCAAAGCGACCGCGAAAAACTTCTTAAACTCGAAGCTCAATTGCATAAACGTGTTGTTGGCCAAGAGGAAGCCATTGTAGCGGTGAGCGACGCTGTAAGGAGAAGCCGGGCGGGATTGCAAAATCCGCAGAAACCAGTGGGTACTTTCTTATTTCTCGGTACCACAGGTGTTGGTAAAACCGAATTGGCAAAAGCATTGGCCGAATATCTCTTTGATGATGAAAATGCAATGACCCGTATAGACATGAGCGAATATCAAGAACGACATGCCGTAAGTAGATTGGTGGGTGCGCCTCCAGGATATGTTGGTTATGATGAAGGCGGGCAGTTAACGGAAGCCGTGCGCCGTAAACCTTATTCAGTGGTTTTGTTGGACGAAATAGAAAAAGCACATCCAGACACCTTCAATATTTTATTGCAAGTGTTGGATGAAGGCCGATTGACAGACAACAAGGGCCGTGTGGCTGATTTCAAAAATACAATCATCATCATGACATCCAATATTGGTAGTGACATTATACAACAACGTTTTGAAGCCACGAAAGATGTTGAAACAGCTATCGAGGCAGCCAAAGTAGATGTCTTGGGCTTATTAAAACAGTGTGTCAGGCCTGAATTCCTTAACAGGATTGACGACATCATCATGTTCACACCGTTGACCAAAAAGGACATTGTAGACATCGTGGGCCTACAATTAAAAGGCTTGACGAAGATGCTTCTCAAACAAGGCATCACATTCGACGCCACCGATGAAGCAGTTGCTTACCTGGCAGAAAAAGGATACAATCCAGAGTACGGAGCCAGGCCAGTGAAAAGAGTCATTCAAAAAGATGTGCTTAATGAATTGAGCAAGGAACTGTTATCAGGAAGAATCAGCACAGATAGCATCATATTATTGGATGCCTTCGATCATAAATTGGTATTTAGAAACCAAGGGGATTTAGTGCCTGACAAGCTTTAGAACAAGTGCTGATCTAACGGTTTATATGCGATTTCAAACTATTTACATCAACATTTATTCATTATTAAAGAAAAGCAACATATAACCTTTTATAGGCGCTATGTTGCTTTTCCTTTTCCCAAAACTCACAGTTATTGGCTTTCACAAATCATTAAAGAAAGGTTAAATATGTGCACTCTTTGCATTACAGCTAAACTTTTATTTGTTTACGAGCGTATGTATATAAAAGTAGCGATAATTTTGACGCATTAAGATACGTTAATTGTTTAATAAATTGGATAATAGAAAGTTATGGAATATTATCAAAAAATACAGTTACCGTTCGTCTAATATATTTACAATTTCTTTTATAAATAAACCTCAAATTATACATTTACGAATCCCTTAATCCCCTAAAGATGAAAATCAACAAGTATATAGAGCATACTTTATTAAAAGCCAACGCCACAGAACGCCAAATCATCGAATTGTGTAATGAAGCAAAGATGCATCATTTCTATTCCGTATGCGTAAATAGTGGTTATGTTCCCTTGGCAAAACAATTATTAGGTAAATCTAACGTGAAAATATGTTCGGTTGTAGGCTTTCCACTCGGGGCTATGTCTGCAGAGGCTAAAGTATTTGAAGCAGAGCAGGCCGTTAAAGATGGTGCTCATGAAATAGACATGGTCATCAACATTGGCGCATTAAGAAGCAGCAATTATGTGGAAGTGTTTAAGGACATTTCTGGCGTTAAAAATGCCATTGGTAAAATACCCTTAAAAGTGATACTCGAAATCAGCGAGCTCTCCAAAAACGAAATCATCAAAGCCTGCGAAATATGTTTGGATGGCAACGCAGATTACATCAAAACATCTACAGGTTTCTCAAAAAGCGGAGCAACGCTCACAGCTGTTAAAATCATCAGGAAAACCGTAAGGGGCAATGCCAAAATCAAAGCCTCCGGAGGCATTAAAGATTACGAGACTGTTAGAAAATACATTGATGCCGGAGCAGATAGAATTGGTACATCTTCGGGTGTTGCGATTCTTTCAAATGAAATGAGCACTGCAGACTATTAATTATTTATCTTTATGGTGATAAAACCATAATATGAGTGTACATATTAAAGCAAAACATGGCGAAATAGCCGAAACAATATTACTTCCCGGCGATCCATTAAGAGCAAAATGGATTGCCGAGACGTTTTTAGAAAATCCAGTTTGTTTTAATACCGTAAGAAACATGTTAGGTTATACTGGCATTTATCAAGGAAAGCGTATATCCACCATGGGAACAGGCATGGGCGTTCCCAGCATTTCCATTTACACCCACGAACTCATTACCGAATATGGCGTCAAAAACCTTATCAGGGTTGGAAGCGCAGGCTCCTATCAAAAGCATGTGAAGGTTAGGGACATTGTCCTTGCCATGGCTGCATCCTCTACTTCAGGTGTTAATGAATTGCGTTTTGGCGGGGCAGACTTTGCCCCTACTGCCGATTTTGGATTATTCCAGAAAGCTGTGGATATCGCCAAATCAAAGAACATTGATCTTAAAGCTGGAAACGTTCTTACGAGTGATGAATTCTACGCCGATGATATCGAATCTTATAAAAAGTGGAGCAAGTTTAGTGTACTTTGCGTCGAAATGGAAACTGCTGGGCTTTACACTGTTGCAGCAAAACACAATGTGAATGCGTTAAGCATCCTCACCATTTCCGATTCGTTGGTCACAGGTGAAAGAACCACTTCCAAAGAACGTGAAACCACTTTTAAGGAGATGATCGAGATTGCTTTAGAACTTGCGTGAAGGAACTCAAAGAAATATCAACAACTAAAAGTTATTAATATGAAAAAACTGTTATTGTTTTCAATGCTTATCATGATGTCCTGCATCTCTTTTTCGCAAGATGAAAACAAAACCTCAACTGATGAAGTGACCACCTTTTATTTCATCAGACATGCCGAAAAAGATAGAAGCAATCCTTCCGAAAGTAATCCACATCTGATGCAAAAGGGCTTGGAGCGTGCAGAAAAATGGGCTGCTGTTTTAGGGAATGTTCAATTTGACGCTGTGTATTCTTCCAATTATCATAGAACCATTGAAACTGCCAAGCCGACTGCGGACAAACACAACTTGGAAATCATCACCTACGATCCCAATGCGGTGGATGGCGAAGCGTTCATAAAAACTAACAAAGGAAAGAAGGTGTTAATTGTCGGTCACAGCAATACGATCCCTGCGTTTGTGAATGCCGTTATTGGTCAAAAAATGTATGACGATATTGATGATTCCAATAATGGAAATTTATACATCGTTACTATTATCAACGGGAAAGTGTCCGATCAATTACTGACCATTAATTAACCGTGACATTTTTAAGTTCGATTTTTGAAAGTAATTCCAGTTTGTTTTCTATAAACAATTGATCTAATTCGGTTAACTCAACGGTGTTATCTTTCGGTTTGTAATTGTTATAGTCTACGATTCTCACATCATTCACATAACGCTCATTAATGGATTCCCTAAAACGGAGTCCAATGCCGTCTTCTTCCTTATAGGAATAGGCTAAATAATCGACCTTATCTGTCAGGCTATTAATCCAATATATAAATTCATCTTCAAAATCTTCGCCTCCGCCTTCTTCATCAAACGTCACTTTGATTTTGTGATACTTTTTAACTTTTATGGTGACTTCTTCCAAATAGGATTTGTTCACAGCTTTGGCATCCAAACCATATGGCAACACAGCAAAGTAATGTACGGAGTTGACCGAAGCTGAATATTTTGTTGCCATGGAATCTGCGACTGTTACAAGACTATCATTCACATAGCGTTGAAAACCCATGTTGGCTAGATAGTCGTGGATGATGCCGACAGAATCCTTAATAACGCGTTGCAACTCAAATTTACCTTCAGAACGTCCAGCAATGTAATGGATGTCCCTAAAGTCAAATTCAATTATAGAGTTCTTTAACTTGTTGACGCCGGATACTTTGATGGACTGATTGATAATGTCATTGGCATCCACAATCTTGGATTTTTTTTCATTACAACCCAACAAAAAAAGACCGAAACCTATAAAAAAAACATACTTCATATTAATATTATTCCTCTTTAATTGGTCATTAAATCATTATTTCATTATACAAACCCACAAATTCTAAACTCATAAACTTATTCCACAGAGACTCGCAGAGATTCACAGAGATTCACAGAGCATTATCTCATTCACCTCAAAACTAATCCCTAATGCCACAACACACAACAGACACCAGACAACTGATAACACACAACCCACAACAGCTTCTTGATACTTAATACTTAATTCCAATTTGATTCCGCAAAGTTATCTTAAATTATCTACCTTTGCCCTTAATGCAAAAAAAGATCAACATACTCAACAAGAAAGCCCGATTTGCCTATGAAATCATGGACAAATACACGGCTGGAATTGTCCTTACCGGAACTGAAATAAAATCCATCAGGAATAGCAAAGCTTCCATTGCGGAGAGTTTTTGTGAGTTTAATGATAAAGGGGAATTGTTTGCCATCAACATGACGATTGAAGAGTATGCTTTTGGAAACTACTACAACCACCGACCAAAGGCCGAACGCAAATTGCTTTTGAACAAACGTGAATTGAAATCGCTTCAAAAAGACATGAACATCAAAGGATATGCCATCATTCCGTTGAAATTGTTTATCAATGATAAAGGTTACGCCAAGTTGGAAATCGCCCTTGGAAAAGGGAAAAAACTTTACGATAAACGCGACACCATCAAAGACCGCGACAACAAGCGCAACCTAGACCGTATCAAAAAGATTTATAATTAATTTTAAGATTTCGCTAACAATTCCATCGGTTATTTATAGTTATGTTTGAATTTCAATAGGCAACCATTGTTCACAATGATGCGTCTATACTAACAAAACCAAACCACTATGACTAAACTGCTACCGCTTTTTTGTGCTTTTTTTATTTGCCTTACCTCCTATTCCCAAATCAAGGGGACCATTACCGACACCAAAAACAATCCGCTTCCGTCGGTGAATATTTATATCGAAAACACCTTTACAGGAACCACGAGTAACGAGGCTGGAAACTACGAACTCAACCTTACCAAGCTGGGAGAGCATGTGATTGTTTTTCAATATTTGGGTTATAAAACGATTAAAAAGAACCTTCAAATTGAGAGCTTTCCTTATACCTTGGATGTGTCGCTTTCGGAGGAAGAGATTTCATTGAATGAAGTGGTGATTAATTCGGATGAGAATCCTGCGGATAAAATAATGAGGAAGGCGATTGACAATCGAAAGGCCAATCTGGAGAAAATCAATTCCTATAAAGCTGATTTCTATTCGCGAGGCTTGATCAGAATTAAGAATGCTCCCGAAAAAATATTGGGTCAGGAAATTGGTGATCTGGGAGGTGGATTGGACTCAACAAGAAGCGGGATTATCTATCTGTCGGAGACCATTTCCAAAATAGAATTCCTTCGTCCGAATAAATTGAAGGAGAAAATCACGGCGTCTAAAGTGGCTGGTAATGATAGCGGCTTTAGTTTTAACACGGCCATCGATGTGGATTATAATTTTTATGAAAACACCATAGAGCTGGGCAATCAAATTGTGTCGCCTATTGCCAATAATGCCTTTACCTACTACCGTTATAAGTTGGAAGGGATTTTTTATGATGATAAGGGCAATCTCATCAATAAAATTAAAGTGACGCCGAGGCGCGACAACGACCCTGTGTTTTCGGGGTTTGTGTATATCGTGGAGGAGCAATGGACGCTGTATGCGTTGGAGCTTGATATCACGGGGCTTCAAGCGCGCATTCCTGCGGCTGATGTCATTTCGTTGCAACAGGACTTTTCCTTTTCGGAGAAAGATAACATTTGGGCAAAAATCTCGCAAACCATCGATTTTAAGTATGCACTTTTTGGTATTAAGGGCGATGGGCGATTTACGTATGTTTACAGCGATTATGTGTTCAATCCGGAGATTAAGAAGAAGGATTTTGGGCGCGAGATTTTGTCCTTTGAGGATGAAGCGAACAAGAAAGATTCCATCTATTGGCAGGGCATTCGGCCGGTGCCTTTGACTGTGGAAGAGCGTACCGATTATGTAAGGAAAGACAGCATTCAAGTGATACGGGATTCGAAGACGTATAAGGATTCTGTGGATACGGTGAACAATAAATTTAAGTTTGGTGATTTGCTGGGTGGCTATAATTACAGCAATACTTACGAAAAATGGGATGTGGGCATCACCTCTCCTATTTCGACCCTGACGTTTAATACGGTGCAGGGCTGGAATGCGAATATCACTGGGTATTACCGAAGGAATTACGACGAATTTAAACGGTATCTGTCCTTAAATGGTACGGTGAACTACGGTTTTAGCGATGATCGGCTTCGAGGGACGCTGTCGGCGACTTATAAATTCAACAATATCAAGAAGCCATTCTTGTCGGTTTCTGGGGGTGTGACGACGCAACAGTTTAATGGGAGTGAGCCGATTTCGACACTCCTTAATACGTCCTTCAGTTTGTTTGCCGAGAAAAATTTTATGAAAATCTACGAGCGTAGTTTTGCGGAAGCTGGCTATTCCGTGGAGCCGTTCAATGGGTTGCGCTTTTCTACGAGTTTGAGTTATCAACGTAGGCAGCCGCTTTTTAATACGACGGACCAAGTTTGGTATCCGCAGGATGACAGGGAGTATACGAGCAACAACCCGCTGGATGAGACGGCGTATGGTGTGGCGCCTTTTGAGACGCACAACATTGTGAAGTTTGACGTGAATGCGCGCATCAACTTTGGGCAGGATTATTTTAGTTATCCTGATGGGAAGTACAACATCACCAATGGAAAGTACCCGACGGTTTTTGTGGGGTATGAAAAGGGTTTTGCGGCTACGAACTCCGATTATAATTTTGACTGGGTGAAATTCCGGATGACGCAGGGGTTTAGCATCCGAGACAAGGGGCGTTTTGAGTACAACCTTAAGGCTGGCAAGTTCTTTAATGGCGATGACATTGCCTTTATGGATTACCACCATTTTAATGGCAACCAAACCCATGTTGGAGCTGGCACGTACCTGAATGTCTTTAATAATTTGCCTTACTACGCCTTGAGTACGAATGATTCTTACCTCGAATTTCATGCGGAGCATGATTTTAATGGGTTTATTTTGGGGAAAATTCCGTTGTTGAACAAATTGAACTTTAACTTGGTGCTCGGGGCGCATGCCTTGGCGACACCAGAGAACACATCTTATCAAGAATTTTCTGTGGGTCTTGACAATATTGGCTGGGGTAAGTTTCGATTCTTGCGTTTGGACTATGTGCGCAGTTACCAAAGTGGATTTGTGGGTGATGCGTGGATGTTTGGTTTGAAGATTTTTTAGCTGATAGCTTTTAGCCTTTATCTGTTGGTTTTTGGGAATGGCTCATCCATAAACTAGAATGCAAAATCACTACTTTGGAATAGCTCATCTATAGTTGGTATATTGGGTTAGTACTTTTCATAGGAGCCATTGTTGTGTAGCGTTTTTACATTTGATTAAAAACTCCATTATAATCTATTGGATAGATGATTTCATAATTCCAATCATCTTCTGCTGTATTTAATCTTTTAATTATTAAACTTTTGTCTAACAAATCTTCTTGATTTAGAATTTGCATAATCAAATGTATTGACTTTTCCCATTCAGTAACTTCAAAAAGCATATTTGCACCACCTGGACCTAAATCGCCTGCTATCCATTTTCCTAATCCGCTGTTATCTAATTGTACGTGGATCTTTTCTTCCATTGAATGCCGTAAATCTAAAACCTGTAAATCATTTTCATTTTTAGGTTGCATCTGTACAAAAATGATTTTTCCAAAATTGTCAAAATTCTCTCTATAACCTTTATTATTAAGAGCGAATTTTATGGAGTCAATTTCAGATTCCGAAACTATTCTTTTATTCGTGATTTTTTGAAGTGTGTTGTGATTTTCATCAAAACTTATTTCTCCTTCTATTAAATTCAGATTTGAAGTATATTTTACAATTCTACTAAACTCAATTTTTCCTTCTGTGGCGTTTTTATAATTTGAACTGACATATTCGATTTCCATTTTTTCAGTTGGTTTC
Organism: Aquaticitalea sp.; assembly: GCA_041751535.1. GTDB lineage: Bacteria > Bacteroidota > Bacteroidia > Flavobacteriales > Flavobacteriaceae > JBPOFM01. The sequence continues at coordinate 20,068 of JBGSXJ010000211.1, read as the reverse complement.
TTATTTGTTTGGTTGTTACAACTCAAAACCAAAATGATTATTAATATTACCCCTATGTTTCTCATTTTTCAAATGCTACACAACAATTATAAGACCACTAAAAATAATCACAGGGGCAAGTAACTCAATATAATCTACAATTCCTATAAGTAGAACTAATTATGAGTAGTTATGAACGAATTATTTAGATGTTGTTGGTGTTTGGGTGTGACTTGGGCTTCCAATCTTTACTGTAACTCGTTGCAAACGAGCACGTGCAGGTAAAACCTTGCTTTTAATAATACTCGGTTTGTAACCAGTTTTTTAGTTTAGAATATACGTAAAACCTAGAGTTGGTCCAATTCCAGAATATAGATTATTTGAATTTTCAGACGTTATATTTTTAGTGCTCAAATATGGTATTATCAATTCAAGTCCAAATTTTTCATTGAAGAAATAATTCCCTCCCACTCCAATATTTAAGATTGAAATCCCTCCGCTCAAATCTTCGTGTTGCGAATTTCGAAATGTGCTATTGTCGGCATCGTATCTAATAGTCCCTAATCCAAATCCAAATTCCGCAAAAACTCTTATTTTCTCTTTATTCACAAAGTTATTTCTCAAAGTAGGAATAAATGCATAAGTGTTATAATAGGAGTCAATGTTTCCAACTTTTAAATCGTCTAGAGTTGCATAAGAAAAATTCAAATCGATGGATGTTTTATCGGAAATGAAATAGCCTATTGATGGTTTTATTACAATTCCATTTATTCCAGATTCAAAGCCTTCTGAAGATCCAAAAAGTGGTAAGGCAGCGATGGTAAATTTCAGGTCGTTTTTTTTTGATTGCCCATAACCACTTAAAATGGTCATTGACAGAAACATCGATAATAGAGAGATTTTTTTCATTTGGTCGGGTTTAAAATTAAAAAAATCAATATCATCAAGAATTGTTCCACAGCCTGTTGAAATTGGTTACTAGCATTGTATAACTACATAATTATGCCTATTTTAATTTTATTGCATTCATCAATACTCTGCACAAGATGAACACAATAAAAAGACATTTACTTCGACAAGCAACTTAATATAATCTACAATTCCTAAACGTAGAACTACGTAATCATGAGGAGTTATGAACGGATTATTTAGATGTAGTTGGTGTTTGGTAGTGGCTTGGGCGGCTAATTTTTGTGGTCACTTGTTTAAAACTAGCGAGCGAGGGAATTAAAAGAGCTTGTAAAATTTATGTTGAAGGCACAAGCATGAAATTTATAATAGTTTTTCGAAGCTATTAATCATCGAAATTATTTTTTTATAAACTTTAAAGATTGTCTTCCAGTATTGTTGTGAAAATTAAGAATATAAATACCTGAAGACAAATCTTTAACCTCAAATGAATATTCTTTTAATATTCCTGAAGCATCTACTATTTTGTCCCTAATCAATTGTTTTAAAAGCTTTCCAGTTAGGTCATACAATTCTATGACCATATTATCTGAACCTCGGTATTGTATTGAAATCTCTAACTGGTCTTCAACTGGGTTTTCAGATAACTTTACATCTAACGACAGTCTAGCAAATCCTATATGGTCTGTAGATAATGTTTGATCTGTATACTTATACACGGTTGTTCCTGCTGCAAAAGCATAGGTGTTATTGATTACAAATATTCTATTTAGGTTTCCCCCTACTCCTATATTTGTCCATGTATCCCCGCCATCAGTAGTTTCCATAATACCCACATCAGAACCGCCCATCCATCCGTGAGTTTCTGAAATAAATCCAACTGCCTGAATATCTGCCCCTGGAACAGATTTCTCTACCCAATTTACACCAGCATCAGTTGTTTTAATTAATTTTCCTATGCTCATGGCTGTTTGCTGTATTGATCCAAATATCACATTATTACTCGAGCCTTCTAATATTTGCAATTTCCAAACATATTCACCTGCCGTGCCTGAATTATAAATTTCAGTCCAATTTGTACCTCCATCAGTAGTTTTAATAATAATTCCACCTGTAGCACTTTTACCTGCGGCATAGCCTAAATTTTCATCAACAAACTTAACTTCAACTAAAGCAGTTGCATGTGCTGACATATCTGTAGAAGTCCAAGTGTCTCCGCTATTAATAGATTTTATTAATTTGGCGGGTTCAGAAAATACTCCTACTCCATACACAGTGGAAGAACCTACCGCATCGATCCCGCAAATCCCTGAAGGATTCGGGCTTATATTTGTTACTTCAGACCAATTAGTACCTCCATCGATTGTTTTAAAAAACTTCCCTTGAAATGTTCCTATAAATCCGATATTGGCATTTAAGAACTCAACATTTCTAAAATAAAGTCCAGTTCCTAAATCATTTCCATCGATTTGTTTTACCCAATTCAGTCCTCCATCAATGGTCTTATAAATGTCTGCATAAAATCCGTTAGCAGCCCATCCTACATTCTCATCTAAAAAGAAAACATCATCAAACCTTTGATTATCTGTATTGGTAATGCTAGTAATCGCTTGCCATTGAAACTGGGCATTTACTGAATATAATATTGATAAAAACAGAGCCGTTAGGTAGTACTTGTTTTTCATTTTCGTGATTTTTTTGGAGAAATACTTCTATTCAATGTAAAAGTATCAAAATAATATTTAAGTCATAAAAATGTTTAAAAAAGTAGAACGATCAAACCGAGTCATCAATGGAAAATATCCACCTTGTCATGAAGGAGATCTTTTTTGAATTCCCGTTTTTCGTTCTCGATTACGTTTCTGAATGTTTTATAAACTTTAATGTATATGAGCTGTGGGATGTCTCGGTACGAACATCTCCAAATAAGAACTGGCTTGGAAAAATCTGCAGTCCCGATGCTTCGGTATTCCAAGTGAGGACTCTCCAGTTGATCAATCCAGCTTAATGACTTGGCTTTTTAATATCCAGTTACCATTGACTTCTTCGCTGTGTGTGACTGTAATTTTTTTAGGGCCTGTTTTTTTGAAAACATCAATAAGGTTGAGGTTTTTATGAACGGTCGTATTGATGACTATAGGATCGGTCAGTAAGGCGCCAGTGGATGGATTGAAAACATAAAGGGTCTTGGTAGTGGGTTTTAGATCCCAGAAGCCTATCTCGTCTGCGCCATCGCCATTGAGGTCCTTTAGATTTTCTAATCGCGAACGGTAGGCACCTTCGATGGTAATGGGTTTTAGGTCTTTACTACTAAAGGTAATGACGCTGTTGCAGCTTCCTTTGCAGTTGACCGTATCATTGTTTTGGGCATCGGTATTTATAGCGTCTATAATTTCTGGATTGATAACGGTGGCGTAGTCTGATAGACCGTCTCCGTTAAAATCGCCAAATAGTTGTCTGCTATAATTGATAGCACCATTGTTTTTGCGAAAAGTGGGAAAAATGGGCGCGTCAATATTTCTGGCATTGTCAGCAACGCCTTCGCGCAGAATCTTGAAATCTCCATTTTTATAAATCACTGAAAGATAGGATGGGTAATCTGCTTCTATGCCATTGTAGTTGACACGTTTGGTGAAGGTCGCTAAAAATTTTCCTCCTGCTTCGGTGATGGTAATTTGGTCATTTAAAATGCGTTGTGTGTAGTCTGGAAATTGTTGAAACAGCCTATTCTTATCTTGCTGCACCTGGGTTTTATGACGTTCCTTTCCGTAATAGGTGACCACATCTATATAGTCTTCCTTTAAGTAAGGAGACTTAAGTTGTGTGTGGTTTTCGTTCCACTGTTTTATAAACTTACGCACCTGTTTTTCTCCTTTGGGATTGACCTCGTTGCAACCAATTGCCAATAGGATAAGTAAGCAGGCTAGTAATGGGAAATACTTCATGGATGTACGCTGATTATAGTTGACATACGGATTTTTAAAGATACAAGATTTTTTGATGACTTGCGTCGTTTTGAGATGTTTAGGTTTAGGAGTGAGTAAAGGTTACTTGCTATTCAGGGCACTGGTTAGAGACCAGGGTTTGCGGGGGTTGCAAACCGTTTTTATTCTAATTTCTCTATATCAATTTTAATGAAACTATTTTTTTCAAGATCTCTGAAAGAAGCAATATTGGTTTTGTCTGTTGAAGCAACAATTGATTTTATTTTAGGTTGAGTTTTGGCCCATTCAATTATACCACTTAAAGCTACCGTCATAAATCCTCTTTTCTGAAATTCGTCATAAGTTCCATAACCGATTTCTATTTCACCGTCTGCGTTTGGTTCGCCAACTATACATAAGTTGCCAACCATTTTGTATTCGGCTTTTGAAATTGCTGGCCAAAGTGTAGAATACAAATAATTTTTTGTTTTGTCTGCTACGTTTGGTAAAATTGTTTGTTCAATTGCTTCTTTTAGTGCTGGTGAAATTTTTTTTGAAGTTTTATTCAAGTTCAGGTCTATTTCCAAAGAGTTTTCACTGTTGCTGTATTTTACCAATTGGTTATATGTCAATGGTTTTAAAATCAGTCTTTTTGTTTCTATCATTTAATAATTGAATTTTTTATCTGTTTTTTCGTTTGGTATCGGCTCGGTACAATGACCGCTAACTTGTTTATAACCCGCACAAAATGTCTTATCTACCCAAAAGTAGACGGCTTAATGCCATAGACGTGAGGCATTATTTTTATTAAATTTAATGGTTTTTTGTTAAAATGTGTAAAAGGGTGAAATGATTTGCTGCAAACTTTTTAGATTAAGGTCTTGACGTTTTGATTTTCCGTCCAACCAATCAGAAAATTTCGTAAATTCATAAAATACTCTGCTTGAAAATCACTATAATAACTCTTTTATAGATGAGTAATTAAATAAACTTTCTCCTATGTTTGTTTCGGGGATGTCTCGGGTAATCCCTATGGATACTTAATGGATCATAGGTCTTTGACAGCATGTTAATTTATATTCCATTGTTATGTTCTGATTAGCGGAAACTATACTATGAGTGGGTGTAGTTGGACTGCACAAATTAAAAAAGCCCCATCAGAGGATGGAGCTTTTCATTAAACTACTTTCTTAAGTTAGTTCACCACTAATTTTTTTACTGTTCTCGAACCAGCACCAGTCAATTCCAATATATACAATCCTGAATTCAGGTTGAGGTTCATTTCGTTGCTTCCCATTTGCAGGGCTTTTTCTGCCACTAATTTTCCATCCATACTATAAACCGTCAATTGGTCAAACGCGGTATTGTTGGATAGAAAGAGTTGTCCATTGGTTGGATTTGGAAAAACGTTGACCGATGTTTCATCAAATTCATCTACAGATAATGCACAGTTAGGATTGGTATCGGAAATAGTGGAAAAGGTTCCATTGTTCACATAAAAATTTTGCCAAGTACCTCCACTCCCTGTTTGCCAATCGGCTATATTAAAAAAGTGCGTTCCATTATCGGTTCCTGGTACCTTATACACTTTTACGGCTTCTGCATTCCTATTCCATGTTAATGGGATTCCTGCCTCACAGGTCTCCGGGGCAAAATCTGTCACACAATTACCTTGAAGGAAATATGCAAATTCATCATATTGTGGGTATTCTCCAAATACATGGGCATCGCCATTGGGTTCAACACAAACAGCGGTGTATTCGTTACTGGCTATCCCAAAAGGCCTTATCCCATAATCTTCAGCAAAACGCGCCATAAACACCGTGTGTCTTCCTCGTCTGTCGGGATCGTCATAATGCATGTCTGTAACCACATTTTCCAAGAAAGGAACCTGCAAAAAATCGTTATAACCCATAGTCATCCTGCTATGGTAAGGATTGCTTAAGGCCTGATCACTTGTAATGGTGCCGTTTTGGGCTGTAAAATAGTAATTGCCAAGAATCGCCATTCCTGCACTTGTACCCCCAATAACACCTTGTTTGACATTGATAAAATCATTCAGGGCATCTTCCATGGCATTATCCTTAAAAAGAGTGACATAGTCATATTGATCTCCACCAGCAAACCAAATCGCTTCTGCATTAGCAACACTTTGCAATACATATGGATCAGTTGCTCCTGCGTTATTGTTAATCACAAAGGTTCTTACCGAATTGATGCTCACCCCTAATTGAGAATAAAAATAATTGTTATAACCATTGCTTCCTGAAGCGCGCAATACCACCACGTCCCCACCGTCGGCTTTATTTAAGAACCAAACCATGGCTTCATCCTTCTCGGCTGCACCTCCCATTAGGCAAATTCCGGGTTGGTGATTGGTAGTTATGTCGGTGGTACTTCCCGTAAGATATTCAGTATAATCTTGAGAGAATGACCAGTGAACACTTAATAACAGTACTAAGGTGATTTTTTTCATATGACTATTTCTTTTAAGTTAAATTATTCTGTCTTCGACTGAAGCTATTTATTGAGGTTTAATTTTTGCCCTCCAATCATGGGACAAATCGGAACTCAACAAATGGCAACCTATATTAGTTCACTACTATTTTTTTTATCACTCTTGCATTAGAACCTGTCAATTGCACCACATATAATCCGGAATTGAGGCTAAAGTCGATCTCATTGTTTCCTGTTTGAATCGCTTTTTGCGCCACTAACTTTCCATCCATACTGTAAACCGTCAATTGGTCAAACGCGGTATTGTTAGATAGAAAGAGTTGTCCGTTACTAGGATTTGGATAGATGACCACGGCATTGAAATTCTCTTCTTCCACACTTAAAAAACTACAATCTACAGGGTCGAAGATGACTTCCCCTAAGGTTGAGATGTCGTTTTGGTGCACTATGACGGCTTCCGCTTCCGCAAGGGTGTTTGGCGCATTGGCTTCGTCCCAGCAGTTGTTCATCGCCATCAATGTATTGGCTGTATTGTTGTAAAGTGCGTAGGTGGTACCTTCATTGCCGTTATCGGAAAAGACATTCTGCCCAGGGTTATCTGCACCATCCCCTAGATTAATGGAGGCTCCAGTAAGAACTGTTATGCCCCAAAGATTGCGACGAAACTGGTTGCCACTGGCAATGACGCTCATGGAATTGTTACCGTTGCTCAAGGAAATTCCACTGCCTCCCAAGTTTGGGTTGTTTTGTGTGTCATTGTCTTCAATGATATTGTTTCGGATATAGGCAAAATAATTTGGCCCCACCACCGTCATTCCGTAACGGTTGTCTCGAACAATGTTGTCATCGATAATCGCATTGATTGTTCCACCAACGAGGTTCGCCACGGCAATGCCTCCTACCAGTGTTAAATCTCGGTCGCCGATGATAATGTTCTGAATGATTCGTAGGGGCTCTGAGGCCATGGTCGCACCCATATTTATTTGAGGCCTATTGGAATTGGCTTGGTTATTTCCTTCGATATAATTGTTGAAAATATAGGCCGATACTTGGTTGTTTGCCCCAGAACTGACGGCAGGTGTCAAATTGAAAGTGATGGTATTGTTCGTGATTTGAGCCATCCCTCTGGACAACGAAATAACACTGCCCGTTGAAATACCTGATACATTGTTAGTGAGTGTGGAATTGTTGATGGTAAAAGTCTCGGTCAACACACGCAATCCACCACCATATTGAATAGTAGAATTTTGAATATTAATATCTGAAAATTCCTCAAAACGGAATCCATTATAAGGTGCCGAGGTCTCAATGGCTGTGAATAGCACGCTATCTGCAGTTACGGCAAACGTTCCAAATACGGTGATCAAGATGTTTGCTCCTATTTCCAAAGTTAGATTTGAATCTATGAGCAGGGTATCGGTTGCTGCGATGGTGAGATTGCCTACCAAGGTATACGTTGTTCCTGTAACCGATATTGTAGACGGACTTGCCGTTACCAAGTCGTCTAAACTATACGTCGCACCCGTATTTGGTGTCGTGTAATCTTGTGAGACCACGGTGCTGATTATGGCGATTGAAATGAATAGAGTGAGTAAATGTTGTTTCATTTTTGAATTGTTTGGTTGTTAATATATTGCTTGTTTAATTTTTATCTTCTAATAATGGCACAAATCGGAATTCTCCAAATTCATGCTTCTCAAAATCTTTGGGGCCATTTCTTATGAAGAGTGTCATCACTTGCACATCATCCCCTACGGGAATTACCAATCGGCCGCCAATGGCTAGTTGGCTCATCAATGGTTTTGGGACAAAAGGCGCACCAGCCGTGACGATAATGCCATCAAAAGGTGCTTCTTCCTTCAAACCTTTATAGCCATCACCGAATATTAATTTTTTGGGTCTATAACCTAATTTTGGAAGGAATTTGCTTGTGATCTTAAACAATTCCAACTGGCGCTCGATGCTATACACTTTTGCTCCCAGCTCGCAGAGCACTGCAGTTTGGTAGCCGCTTCCTGTACCTATTTCCAATACTTTGTTACCTTCTTTGAGTTGTAACAATTCGGTTTGAAAAGCCACGGTATAAGGTTGTGATATGGTCTGCCCTGCTGCAATGGGAAAAGCTTTGTCCTGATATGCATGGTCCAAAAACCCGGAATCCATAAATAAATGCCTCGGAATTTTACCAATGGCGTCCAAAACCTTTTGGTCCTTAATACCTTTTTTTTTGACAGTCTCTACAAGCTTTTGTCGTAATCCTTGATGTTTGTATGTGTCTTTCAAGCCGTGCGTCCTTTAAATGCTAAAATAATTCAATCTTAAAGAAGTTGCAAAGATTTTCAGATGTTGTTTCCATAAAATCCGCAAAGTTAAAAATGATGTTGCTAATTTTCGTTTTTTAAAAATCCTGCTTTGTGCAACTGTCTTTTTTCTCTTTTCTTTTTTCTTTTTTCTCCATCAAAAACTCTATTTTTGTTAAAAACGTGATACAATGTTAAAAGCTGGTGTTCTTGGTGCTGGTCACCTTGGGAAAATTCATTTGAAGTTGCTCCAACAATCAGAAAAATATAATCTTATCGGATTTCACGACGCGGATGAAGCAAATGCTAAAAAAGTTGAAGCCGAATTTGGATATAAATATTTTGATAGCGTCGAGGCACTTATAGATGCTGTGGATGTTGTGGATATCGTCACTCCCACCCTATCTCATTATGATTGTGCGAAGCAAGCCATCAGTAAAGGGAAACATATTTTTATAGAAAAACCGATCACCAATACTGTTGAAGAAGCAGAAACTATCAGGACCTTGGTGGCAGAGCACAACGTCAAAGGTCAGGTTGGACATGTAGAACGTTTCAATCCTGCATTTAAGGCAATCAGAAACCAAATTGACAACCCAATGTTCATTGAGTCGCATCGCTTGGCAGAGTTCAATCCGCGGGGTACTGACGTCCCTGTTGTTTTGGATTTAATGATCCATGACATCGATATTATATTGAGTGTTGTCAATAGCAAAGTGAAACATATTTCGGCAAGTGGTGTTTCTGTAATCAGTGATACGCCAGACATTGCAAATGCACGTATTGAGTTTGTAAACGGCTGTGTAGCCAATCTAACAGCTAGCAGAATTTCCTTAAAAAGCATGCGAAAAATTCGTTTTTTCCAAAAGGATGCATACATCTCTGTCGATTTCCTCGAAAAGAAATGTGAGGTCGTTAAAATGAAAGATGCGCCAAACAACCCTGGCGATTTTGATATGATCCTTCAAAATGCGGAAGGCATCAAAAAGCAAATCTATTTTGACAATCCAGAAGTTCCCAACAACAATGCAATTCTAGACGAATTGGAAACCTTTGCTGATGCTATCAACAATAACACAACACCAGTTGTGACACTTCATGATGGCACGGAAGCCTTGCGTGTGGCCAATATGATTATCGATCGGTTTTGATTTAGTTGTGAGTTGTGAGTAATAATACTATTAATAAATTTCTGCTTTCGCGGAAATAATAAACATAATTTTTAAATGAAAAACGTTGCAGTAATTGGAGCAGGTACAATGGGAAATGGCATCGCACATGCGTTTGCACAAAGCGGATTTAAAGTACAATTGATAGACATCAGCGAAGCGTCCCTCAAAAAAGGAATGGACACGATTTCTAAAAATTTGGATCGAATGGTAGCCAAAGAAGCCATCACCGAAGCCCAAAAGAAAGAAACATTGGCGAACATTACCACCTTTACAGATGTTGTTGAAGGTGTTGAATATGCCAGTTTGGTTGTGGAAGCCGCTACCGAAAATATAGATTTAAAACTTAAAATATTCAAACAACTGGATGATGCCTGTTCGGAGGACACTATATTGGCCACTAATACCTCATCCATTTCAATTACACAAATTGCTGCCGTCACCTCCAGACCAAAACAAGTAATCGGGATGCATTTTATGAATCCTGTACCCATTATGAAATTGGTTGAAATCATCAGGGGCTACAATACCAGTGATGAAGTTACTACAACCATTATGGAATTATCCAAAACTCTTGGAAAAGTGCCAGTTGAGGTCAATGATTATCCTGGATTTGTCGCCAACCGAATTTTGATGCCGATGCTTAACGAATCCATCGAAACGCTTTATAACGGTGTGGCTGGTGTTGAAGAAATTGATACAGTTATGAAACTCGGGATGGCACATCCAATGGGCCCGTTGCAATTGGCTGATTTTATCGGTCTCGATATTTGCCTTTCCATTTTAAATGTGATGTATGAAGGTTTTAAGAACCCAAAGTATGCGCCATGCCCACTATTGGTTAATATGGTAAGAGCAGGAAAACTTGGTGTGAAATCGGGTGAAGGTTTTTATGATTATTCGGAAAGTAGAAAAGCAGAGAAAATTGCGGGGCAGTTTTTGAAGTAGAGAGTCGCAGTGGTCAGTGGTCAGTGGTCAGTGGTCAGTAAAATAGAAAATTATTATATGAGATTTCAAGATTTGTTGGCCTACAGAAAATCATTCGATTTGTCAATGGCAATATTTCATCTTTCAAAATCATTTCCTAAAGAAGAAACATATTCTTTAACCGACCAAATAAGACGGTCTTCAAGAAGTGTAACGGTAAATATTTCTGAATCCTACAGGAAAAGAAGATATCCAAATCATTTTATCAGCAAATTGACAGACAGTGATACTGAAAATTCTGAAACCCAAACCTGGTTGGAATTCGCTTTAGCATGCAATTATATATCCAAAGGCGATTTTGACAAATTAACCCAACATAGTGATGAAGTAGGAAAATTAATTAATTATATGATTCAAAATCCTGAAAAATTTGGTGCAAAGTAAAACCTATCTGAACACTGAATACTGAACACTGAACACTGAAAAAATGGCAAAAATCATCCCCTTCAAAGCAGTTCGACCTACCAGAGACAAAGTAAGTCTCGTGGCAGCGCGTTCGTATCAAAGTTATACCAAAGAACAATTGGAAGCGCGTTTGAGGGACAATCCGTTTTCATTTTTGCATATTGTGAATCCTGGTTATAAGTATGATAAAGACATTTCTGGGGAGGCACGTTATAATTTGGTTAGAAACCGCTATTTGGAATTTATTGAAGATGGCATTTTTACTCAAGATGAATCCGCCTGTTATTATGTTTATAAAATTGTGGACAGGGACAAGCAGGTATTCAATGGCATTGTCGCTGCCGCAAGTGCAGAAGATTATGAAAACGATGTCATCAAAAAACATGAAGATACCATCGAGCATCGCGAAATTATATTTAAGGATTATTTGAAAACAGTCGGTTTTAACGCAGAGCCTGTTTTACTCACCTATCCGGATAATGACGTCATTGCCTCTATTATTGAAAATGTGCAAAAAGAACGTGCAGAATTTGAATTCACCACTACTTACCGAGATACACATTATTTGTGGAAAGTTGAGGATGCGTCGTTGATTCAAAAAATATCTGATGAATTTAACCAAATGAAAACCATCTATATTGCAGATGGCCACCATCGTTCGGCATCGTCTTACTTGTTGTATCGGGATATGAAAGCAAACAATCCAGACCATAATGGCACCGAACACTACAATTTTTTTATGAGTTATCTGTTGCCTGAATCGAATTTGAAAATTCACGAGTTCAACCGAATCATCAAAGATTTGAACGGTTTGAGTAAGGAAGAATTCCTCATTCATTTAGACACCTTGTACCGCATTGAGAACAGAGGGAAAATTCCTTATACGCCATCAAAAAAACATCATTTTAGTATGTACCTAGATGGTGAATTCTATTCTTTATATCTTCGAAAAACGAGCTATTCTATCGAGACTTCGCTGGACGCATTGGATGCCCAGATCTTGTACAAAACCATTCTGCAACCTATTTTGGGAATACAGGATCTACGCAATGACCATCGCATATCGTACATCAATGGTAAAAAAGATATCGTAAACATGAAGGAGAGTGTCGATAGTGGACTTTTTGCCGTTGGGTTTGGAATGGTCCCAGTGAATATGGAAGAAATGAAACACCTAGCAGATGATGGTCTAAAAATGCCACCAAAAAGCACTTTTATTGAACCGAAGTTAAGAAGTGGTGTAACGATTTATGAGTTTTAATAAGCACAAAAAGAAAAAGAAACATACATGTCCATTAAAGAAAATCTCAAACATATTTATTCAACAATTCCAGAAAACGTCACTTTAGTTGCCGTTTCAAAAACCAAACCCGTAAGTGATTTGATGGAAGCTTATAACGATGGACAACGGATCTTTGGAGAGAATAAAATCCAGGAAATGGTGGAGAAATATGAACAGATGCCTAAAGATATTGAGTGGCACATGATTGGTCATGTACAGACCAACAAAATAAAATATATGGCGCCTTTTGTCAATCTGATTCATGGGGTAGATAAATTCAAAACATTGAAGGAAGTCAATAAAGAGGGAAAAAAGAATGACCGCATCATCAAGTGCTTGCTTCAAATAAAAATCGCCGAAGAAGATTCAAAATTCGGAATGTCGGCTGATGAGGCATCAGATATTCTTCAATCCAAAGAATTTTCAGAACTTACATACGTGTGTGTTATGGGAGTTATGGGAATGGCAACATTTACTGACGATCAAAAGCAAATTAAATCAGAATTTTCATATTTAAAAACTACATTTGATAGATTGAAGGCCATAAGCACTGAAAACTTTAAACCGGAAATAATAAGTATGGGGATGAGTGATGATTATCCACTTGCCCTAACATGTGGAAGTAACATGATTAGAGTTGGCAGTCGCATTTTTGGCGAACGCAATTATAGCAACTAATACGCGGCTAGAATAAATAACAAACAGAAAAACGACAAGCTCATTTACGCAATATTAGACATAGAAACAACAGGCGGCAAGTACAATGAAGAAGGTATCACAGAAATTGCAATCTACAAATTTGATGGCCATGAAGTTGTCGACCAATTCATAAGTCTCATCAATCCTGAACGGGAAATTCAGCCCTTTGTAGTCAATCTTACCGGCATCAATAGTAATATGCTTCGCACGGCCCCTAAATTTTTTGAGGTGGCAAAGCGCATTGTGGAGATGACCGAGGAATGCATCATCGTGGCACATAATGCAGAGTTTGATTATCGTATATTACGCACGGAATTCAATAGGCTCGGATTTGATTTTAAACGAAAAAGTTTGTGCACCGTTGATTTGGCCAAGCAGCTCATCCCCGATCAGGCATCTTATAGTCTAGGGAAATTAACCCGCGCTTTGGGAATTCCTGTAAGCGACAGACATAGAGCAGCAGGAGATGCATTGGCGACCGTAAAATTATTTAAAATGTTATTGGCCAAGGATCTCAAAAAAATCATCATTCAAGAGTCCATTAAATCAGAGCCAAGATTTAAAATGGCACCAAATTTAAGGACGCTGATTGAAGACCTTCCTTCGGTTACTGGTGTTTATTACATTCACAATGTGCAAGGTGAAGTTATTTATATCGGAAAAAGCAGGAATATAAAAAATCGGATCAATCAGCATTTTACAAGTATAAGTAACAAGTCAAAGAAAATTCAAGTTCAGGTCGCGGCAGTAACTTATGAAGCCACAGGAAACGAATTGGTGGCGCTCTTAAAAGAAAGTGAAGAAATAAAACGTATCCGGCCTATTCATAACAGAGCTTTACGCCATAATACATTTACACACGCCTTGTTCAGTTTTATGGATGACAATGGATATATCAATTTAAAAATTGATGTGGCAGATGGCCGAAAAAAAGCGATTACCACGTTTGCAAACAAGCAAAGCAGCAAAAGTTTTATGCTCAATGTTGTCGACTCCTATCAATTATGTCCAAAGTTGGCAGGTTTGTACAACACTAAAAATAGTTGTTTTAAATACGAGATCAAAGAATGCTTTGGTGCCTGCATTCAAAAGGAGAGTCCCGATACCTACAACGAACGTGTACGAGAACTTATTGATAAAAATAGTTATGCCTCCAAGGATTTGGCCATAATAGACAGAGGCCGGGAAGTTGATGAACACAGTGTACTATTGATAGAAAATGGGATTTTCAAAGGGCTGGGATTCTTTAACCTGAATTATCAAATCACGAACATAAACGTACTGGAAAATCTTATTACTCCCATGGAGAACAATAGGGATACACAACATATCATCCAAAGTTATTTGAGAAAAAATAAAAATTTAAAAATAATTCCGCTGAAAAAATGAAAAAAATGAAGTCACTTTTTATTCTTCTAATCACGACCGTATCTTTTAGCCAGACCTCTTTTAATTCTGAAGGATACGCCATTACTCGACCAGATCTGACAACTAATACTTTTGAAAAAGATTCAACTGCTAACGCTTTGGTCATTTACGAATTTGGAAATAGCTATATAGACAAAAGGTCATTTGCGCTCATCACGGAAGTAAAAAAGAAAATAAAAATTTTAAATCGACAAGGTTTTGATCAGTCCATCATCTCTGTCCTTTTATCTAAAAGTGGAAATAAAAAGCAAAAATTAAAAGACCTTTCCGGAACCACCTACAATTTGGAGAATGATGAAATCACTCACACCAAACTGCAAGACAATGAGATTTTTGAGGAAAATTATAATGAATATTATACACTCATCAAGTTCACACTGCCCAATATTAAGGAGGGCTCAGTGATTGTATTTAACTACACCATAGAATCACCATTTATATATAAATACAAAGGTTGGGACTTTCAAGGTGACATCCCTAAACTTCACAGCGAATACAATACAAGTATCCCAGGTAATTATGAATACAACATTAAACTTGTAGGACTTAAAAAATTCGATGTATATGAAGATCAGATAGAACTATATTGCATTGAAGTAGGCGGAGGAGCGAGTGCAAACTGTGTGAAGACTAAATATGTAATGAAAGACATACCGGCCTTTATCAATGAAAATTATATGACCACAAAGTCCAATTATTTATCTCGGATAGAATATGAATTAAAAACCATAAAGCATTTTGATGGTAGGGTTGAACACATAAGCAAAGCATGGAAAACTGTAGATAGTGAATTAAAAAATGACAACAACATTGGACGCCAATTAGGAAAAAAAACAGGATTGGACCATCCTTTCGATAAGTCACAAAATGATTTGGAAAAAGCAAAAGCCATTTATAGCTATGTTCAAAAAAATTACACTTGGAATGAAGAGTACAATATTTTTAAAGATGTATCAATAAAAAATCTATTAAAGGAAAAATCTGGAAATGTCTCTGAAATTAATATGCTTTTGCATAACCTGCTTGAGGAAAACGATATTAGCGTAATGCCAATATTGCTTTCAACACGGAACAATGGGTTCCCGACAAAAATATATCCAGTGATTTCAGATTTTAATTACTTAATCAATCAAGTGATCATTGATGACAATGCCTATTTTTTGGATGCTACAGATAAATACCTTTCTTTTGGAGAATTACCATTCCGATGTTTAAATGAGTACGGCCGAGTAATCGATTTTAAAAAAGGAAGTTATTGGATTGATATTGTCCCAGAGAAGATCTCAACCATGCAGCACCGTTTTGAATTGTCCATGACTTCGGATGACATTTTAAAAGGCAGTATTGGCGTTGTCAGAAATGGTTATCACGCCTTAAACGTGAAGAAGGCCTATTACGAAAATCCTGAAAGCTATTTAAAGTTTTATAAAGATACCTATCCTTCGATTCAATTCATTAATAATAAAGTAACATCTGAAGATAAAACGAGTTATGATTTTAATGAACAGTTTGAAATTGAAATGGGTACGGAAGTAATTGGCGATAAAATCTACCTTAACCCATTCTTATTCAACAATTTCAAGGACAATCCTCTAAAACTTCAAGAACGCACCTATCCAATTGATTTTGGTTTCAAGGATGCTTATCTGTACGCTTTTAAAATAGAGATTGATGATTCGTATGAAATTTTGGAATTGCCAAAAGATGCCAGTTTTTCCTTACCCAATAAAAAGGGGACCATACTATTAAGTACAAAAGTTGACGACCATACTATTACGATGTATCATAAGATTAATTTTAATGATTCGATGTACGAATCTGAATATTATCCTTATCTAAAAGAGTTTTTCTCTCAAATCGTTGATATTCAAAATAATTCTTTAATTGTATTAAAGAAAAAATAACAAATCTTTCATTACTTTTGATTATATGAATCAACCAATTAAGCATACTGGTTGGAGAGCAAAAATCCACGAAGTCATTTACGGCACCCATACGCCAGCGGGCAAGCTATTTGATATTATTTTATTGGTAGCCATTCTCTACAGTATTATCATTGTAATGCTTGAGAGCGTGCAAGCCTATGATGAACAATTCCACAGCTTTTTTAACATTTCTGAGTGGGTCATAACCATTCTATTTTCAATTGAATATATCTTAAGAATTATCAGTGTTTATAAACCTAAAAAATACATTTTTAGTTTTTATGGTATAGTAGATTTGTTATCCACACTGCCAAAATATCTATCCTATTTTATTCTAGATTCTCAATTTTTGTCTGTGTTTAGGGCGTTGCGCTTATTACGGGTTTTTAGGATTTTAAAACTGATCAGATTTGTGGGTGAATCGAACAGCCTCATCAAAGCTTTAAAGAACAGTCGCTCCAAAATTCTCATTTTTATCTTTTTTGTGTTTATTATTTCGATCATTTTAGGAACGGTTATGTACCTCATTGAAGGTCCTGATAATGGCTTTAAGAGTATCCCACAAAGTATTTATTGGTGTATCGTTACGCTCACAACGGTAGGTTTTGGTGATATTACTCCACAAACAGCCATAGGTCAAATGCTGGCCACTGTTATTATGATAATTGGTTATGGTATCATCGCGGTACCCACAGGAATTGTTTCTGCAGAATATACTGCAACCCGCAACAAATCATCCAATCTCAACAAAAGTGCTTGCAGCAATTGTGGTGCGGACATTATTTTAAGCGATGCCAACTATTGCAGAAAATGCGGCCATGAATTGAATTACAAAAAGGATGCCTAAAACGCTTGTATCGGTTGTGGGGCCTACCGCCATTGGTAAAACGGCATTGGCGATTACACTTGCCAATCATTTTGATACCGAAATCATTTCAGCCGATTCCCGTCAATTTTTTAAAGAGATGACTATAGGCACTGCTGCTCCTACTCCAACAGAATTGGCGGCGGCCAAACACAATTTTATTCATCACAAATCGGTTGAAGATGATTATAATGTTGGTGAGTTTGAAAAAGATGCGTTACAATTATTAGACGAATTGTTTTTACACAAGGATATCGTTATCATGGTTGGAGGCTCTGGATTATATGTGGATGCAGTCATTAATGGACTTGATGATTTCCCAAAAATTGATTCAAGTATTCGAGAGTCTTTAAACAACCAATTAAAAAACAACGGCTTGCAACATCTTCAAAATCAGCTGGAAGTTCTGGACATTGATACCTATAAGAATATTGCAATCGACAATCCGAAACGGGTCATTAGAGCTTTGGAAATTTGTTTGGGCACTGGTAAACCATATTCAACCTTTTTAAATAAAGATAAAAGCAATCGAAATTTCAACTCTATAATTATTGGTTTATCCGCAGGAAGGGATGTCATTTATGAAAGGATCAACTCAAGAGTGGATAACATGATGGCCGAAGGTTTATTGGAGGAAGTAAAAACCCTACTGACAAAACAGCATTTAAATAGCTTAAATACAGTTGGTTACAAAGAACTGTTTAATTATTTGGAAGGTATATGGACACTGGATTTTGCGATTTCGGAAATTAAGAAAAACTCCCGTCGCTATGCAAAACGTCAATTGACTTGGTTTAAGAAGAATAAAAATATAGTGTGGTATGACTTTGAATGCGATCCAAATGACATTATCAAAAACCTTGAAACCACGTTAAAAGGAAATAATTCCAGAAGCTCTTGACGCCGTCTTTTTTAAAATAATTTCAAAAAAACCTGTAATCCAATTAATTAATACTACATTTGTATCTAATTAATTATTTTAATATTTATTATGAACAAAGGTACAGTAAAATTCTTCAATGATGCCAAAGGATTTGGTTTCATTACAGAAGATGGAAACAACAAAGAACATTTTGTGCACATTTCTGGTTTAGTCGATGAAATTCGTGAAGGTGATGCAGTTGAATTCGATTTGCAAGAAGGTAAAAAAGGATTAAACGCGGTAAACGTAAAAGTGATTTAATAGTTACGCTTAAAACTTTTTAAAAAGACAGAAGCCTATCCAAAAGATAGGCTTTTTTTATGTCTTAAAATTCTACTTATTTATACATTCTGGTTAACGACCAATCTAAATCCTTCACCATGAATGTTCAAAATCTCAACATTCTCATCGAGTTTTAGGTACTTTCGTAATTTAGCGATGTACACATCCATACTTCTTGAAGTGAAATAATTATCATCTCTCCATATCTTGGTAAGTGCCAATTCACGAGGCATTAAATCATTCTCATGTAAAGCCAACAATCGAAGTAATTCGTTTTCTTTTGGAGATAATTTTATGGATTCGCCGCCATTATACTTCAAAAATCGCAGTTTGGAATTGAGCTCAAACCCACCAATTTTAAATTCAAATTGCTTACTGTCTGCCACAACATCTGTTGCTTTGCGCTGCATGATCGCCTTGATTTTCATCAGCAACACTTCGCTGTCAAAAGGTTTGTTTAGGTAATCATCCGCTCCTACCTTGTATCCTTTGAGCACATCTTCCTTCATGGCTTTTGCTGTTAAGAAAATAATGGGCACATCAGCATTTTTTTCCCTAATCTCCTTGGCTAGGGTAAATCCATCTTTGTAAGGCATCATGACATCTAAAATGCACAGATCGTAATCGTCCTTTTTGAATTTTTCAAAACCTTCCATTCCATTCTTGGCATGTACAACATCATAGTCGTTCATTGCCAAATAATCTTTTAAAACGGTTCCGAAATTTGGATCGTCCTCTACTAACAGAATTTTTTTATTTTGTTCTTCCATAATTATGATATTAATGGTAGCTTAATTGTAAAGGTACTACCTTTTCCTTTTTCACTTTCTACTGATATATGACCTTGATGGTCTTCAACCATACGCTTAACGTATGCTAGACCTAATCCGTGACCTTTTATGTTATGCACGTTTCCGGTGTGCTCTCTATAAAATTTCTCAAACACTTTCTTCTGTACTTGTTTTGACATGCCATTACCTTGGTCAGTAATTTTTAACAAAATATTGGTTCCCGCATTTTCTGTGTATACATTAATCTTGGGAGCATCATCAGAATATTTTATTGCATTGTCTAAAATATTTACTATAACGTTGGTAAAGTGTGTCTCATTTGCCAGTACCGAGGACTTTTCGGCATTTAAATATGTTTTTATATATCCTTGCCTGTCTTCAACTATCAATTCGACATGGGTTAATGCATCGGTGATTAAGTCGTGCAGTTCCACCCTATCCTTACTGATATTGAGTTCATTATTTTCGAGTTTTGAAATCCGCAATACATTCTCTACTTGTGCATGCATCCGTTTGTTCTCTTCCTTAATCATTGATAAATATCGCATTACTTTCTCCTGATCATTTATGATTTTTGGATTTTTAATAGAATCCAAAGCTAGATTGATAGTTGCAATGGGCGTTTTAAATTCATGCGTCATATTATTGATAAAGTCCGTCTTGATCTGTGATATTTGCCGGTGCCTTATCAATTGATGGATGGCACTTGCATAAGCAATAATAATGATCATTGTAAAAACAATG
>JBGSXJ010000210.1:0-12625 GCA_041751535.1 Aquaticitalea sp. | reverse complement strand
TCCAAAAACTCAACTTGTTTTTGAAGTTTTTGTGGATCAGTCCAATAGTCATCACCTTCACAGAGAGCAATATATTTACCTTTAGATTGTTCTAGTGCAAAAACAAAATTAGGTATCATCCCTATATTTTTTTTATGTCTTGTATATTTTATCCATGATGTATTTGGCTCACTATCATTAATTTTATTTATGATGGTTTCCGTTTTATCGGTAGAGCAATCATCCGCAATAATCAATTCAACTTCAAAATTGCATTTTTGCATTAGAATGCCCTTTATGGCTTGTTCTATATACTTTTCATGATTATAGGTAATCATGACAACACTTACTAAAGGTTTATTCATATTTTGATCTAATCATCAAATCCTGTCAGATATTTTATTGTTCTTGCTCTGAACCAGTTTCAACCGAATTATTTGGTAAATTTTATTTAACAAATGTGCCAGCTCCAATCTCAATTTTGATTTTTTTTAACAACATGACATTATATGTTAGAGCGAGGACTTATTAACGAAAATGATTTACACTGTACCTTCCACATTTTAAATAGAACACTGTATTTCGATTTAACCTGAAAATTTTTAGTGTTATGGTTTCTCAATTATTACCAACTATTTTGAAAATTAGTTTTCTGTATCCGCATAACTTTTATGGCTTGTGCCCCAAAGTCTTTAGGATTATAAGAATTATTCAGATGTTTACCATAATAACCTGAATTACTCAATAGTTTTATAGAGGTTTAGAATATTTTTACTTCTCGCTTTTATATATTTTGCCGGACAACCAGCATAAATACTCCATGCCTTTGTGCCATTTTTTACTAATGACATGGCCCCAATAACAGTTCCTTCTTCCAATACAATATTGGGTAGGATAACAGAGTTTACACCAATTTGCGAAAACCTCCCTATCCTCACTTCGCCTCCAGACACATTGGAAAGTTGGCTTGGTACCATTGGGCTAATCATTGATTGTCCCGAAAAATCATCTGATGCGCTGAACACTGTACACCTAGGTGAAAGGCCAGAGAAGTCTTCCATTACTATTCCAAATTTTCCATATAATGCATTGTAGGCACTAATGTGTATATAATTACCAAGTGTTATAGTACCAGAAAGTATGCAAAAATCATCGATTCGAACATTCGATCCGATAGACATCTTCTCGGGACTATAAAATGTGGCTTTTTCAGAAATAAGTACATTTTCACCAAGACTTTTAAAACCAATTGAGTTTATGCTTTCTCTGTCTAAAAATGCCATGGCTATTTATATTTTAAGACTCTTAAAATAATCCTGCTTATCAAATCAATTTCAGTTAAGGATAAGTCATAATATAACGGTAGACAAAGGATTCTTGAGGCAATATCGTCAGACACAGGAGTTGCTTGTTTCGTAACGTAATTCAAAGTACTTAATGAAGGATAGAAATACCTTCGTGCATAAATTTCTTCTTTTACAAGGGCATCGAATATTTTATTTGAAACCTCCGATGATTCAAATACAATTGGATAATAGGCATAGTTATAAACAGTGAATTTTGGGATCTCCGGTCTAACTACATTTTGCTTTAATAACCAGTAATCATATCGATCACAGCAAAGTTTTCGTTGTTCAATTATTTTTTCAATATATGGCAGATTGGCCACTCCCATTGCTGCATGAAATTCTGAATTTTTGCCATTAATACCAACTCCATTGTATTTATCCAATCCATCATGACCAAAATTTCTTAAATAAGCCAATTTTTTTAGGATATCTGGAGATTGCGTAATGACAGCACCACCTTCAATCGTGTGGAAAAGTTTTGTTGCATGTGTGCTCAACGTGCTTATATCTCCATATGCTAAAAGCGATTGTTTTTTGTAGGTTGTTCCAAATGCATGAGCCCCATCATAAATGACAAACAAATTATGCTTTTTAGCAATTGCTTCTATGGCTTCAACATTACATGGGAGTCCAAATACATGTGTTGCCATAATTGCTGAAGTTTTATCAGTGATTAAAGCTTCTATTTTTGAAGGGTCTATCGTCAATTGTTTTGATTCAATGTCTGCAAAAATTGGAATGCAATTTTCCCAAACAATAGAGCTAGTAGTAGCCACATAAGAAAAAGGAGTTGTTATTATTTCTCCTTTAAGATCTAATGCCTTAATTGCCATTTGAAGTGCAATTGTCCCATTACCAGTAAACAGCAAATGCTCTAGTTTTAAATAATCTTTTAATTTGAGCTCTAATTCATTCAACAATGGACCATTATTGGTAAGCCAATTGCGCTTCCATACTTGGTCAATCAATGCATCATAATCACTTTTTGGAGGTAAAAACGGTTGTGTTACTAATATCATAAACTATGTCTTATTGATCCATTCAAACTGAGGCCGAACATATCCTGGCTCCCTTCCCATGTAAACTCCAATATCCCTACCTGCGTCCACTACCACAAAACTTAAAATATCTTTTTCAACAAAAACAGCATTCTTTCTATTCTCGACTACAAAAAATGATAGGAAATATTGTCCTGATTGTAAAAACCCTTTTGGAAAATAACAAACTAAATTGTTCAAACCGGTTTTTAAAGAAGCGTTCAAGCTATTTGAAAATGAAAACATCGGCTCTCCCAATTCACTAAAGATATGATAGGTTATACTATAGTTTTCAGGGTGTTCAGTTGTTAATGTAATTTCAGTACTTAATTCTATAATCTCATCTTCAACAATGGGTTCATCAATATTTTTATTGAAATTTTTAATTTTGATCTCGTGCAACTTAAAAATCTCATGATTGATAAGAGATTCAAAATTTCTGCTATTCATTAAGTTGGAACCTCCTTTTAAATAAAAACTAACAGCATCATCCGTTTTACCTTCAAAGGCAATCACCCCATTCTCAAGTACCAACGCACGGGTACATAAACTTTTAACTGCGGCCATATTATGACTAACAAATAGCACTGTCCTTCCGCTATTGTTGGAAACATCCTGCATTTTTCCAATGGCTTTTTTCTGAAACTCGGCATCACCTACCGCAAGTACTTCATCAACAATTAAAATATCAGGTTCTAAATGCGCTGCAACAGCAAACGCAAGTCGTACATACATTCCTGAAGAATAACGCTTGACTGGAGTTTCAATGTATTTTTGACAACCGGCAAAATCAACAATCTCATCAAACTTGGAGGCAATTTCTTTTTTGGTCATTCCCAAAATAGCACCATTGAGAAAAATATTTTCACGTCCTGTCAGCTCGGGATGAAAACCAGTACCAACCTCCAATAGGGAGGCGATACGACCGTGGCAAATGATTTTACCAGTTGAGGGTGCTGTCACACGGCTTAATAATTTAAGTAATGTAGATTTTCCGGCACCATTTTTACCAATAATACCTAGAACTTCACCTTGTTGAACTTCAAACTTAATGTCCTTTAAAGCCCATACATAATCTGAATCTCCCAGAGTCGTTCTATCATTAACTTCTCCAATCTTTAAATATGGGTCTTCCTTTCCCCTAACCGTATGCCACCACCGAGTTAAATCGTGTGCCAGGGTGCCAGTGCCTATACTGCCTAGTCGGTATTGCTTGCTTAAGTTTTCTACTTTTATTATTGGGTCCATACTTTCTTACTTTTAAACAGTATCCATAAAGGTTTTCTCAACTTTATTGAATATCAATACACCAAGAATCATTAGCACGATCATAAAACCAAAACTATAGCCTAATGCGCCCCAACTAAAACTACCAACCCCTGTAAAAGCATATCTAAAGGTTTCTATAATAGAACTCATTGGGTTTGATAAAATGACCAACTTCAGCCTTTTATCTTCAATTTCGCTTAATGGATATATAATAGGTGTCGCATACATTGCCAATTGTATAGCAAATGTGATCAAAAACCGAAAGTCCCGATATTTGGAAGTCAATGCTGTTACCAACAAGCCCAGGCCTAATGCCAAACCTGCGGTAATAATTATCAAAACAGGTATTAAGAGTAACATGATATTAGGGTGCAAAGAGGCATCCGTAAAAAATAAATAGTAAAAATAGACCAATAGGAATAAGATCATTTGTACTGCGAAGGTCAATAATTTGGATATGACAATAGACATTGGTGTAATGATTCTTGGAAAATAAACTTTCCCAAAAATATTGGCATTGGTAACGAATGTCTCTGAAGTCGTTTTTAGCGCTTCAGCGAAATAATTCCAACTTACAATTCCTGCCAAGTAAAAAACAGCTTGAGGCATCCCGTCGGTACTCATTTGGGCAATGCCACCAAATACCACCATAAACATAATGGTCGTGAGAATAGGTTGAATAAAAAACCAAAGTGGCCCAAATATGGTCTGTTTATAAACTGCTACAAAATCACGTCGAACAAATAAGAATAACAAATCTCTGTAACGCCATATTTCCCTGAAATTAATATCTAAAAGCCTAGACTTGGGCTCTATAGTAAATGTATACTTTGAAGATTCAACACTCATATGACTATTGATTGTAAATTTTGTTTATATTTCATGCTCTGTTTTTGCACGGCTTCGCCATCATCAGTCACATTAAATTATTTAATATGCTGATATACATTGATTTATATTTTATTAATTATGCGGCTTAATAACTTTAAGCAAGCATTTTTAAGCCCGCAAAAATAGTATAATTATCTTCAATGATGTTACACATATCCCAATAATATTATCCCATTTGCAATTTAATAACATAGCCCAAACTATGTAATACTACCCAACATTGATTGCCAGACACGTATTTGACTGTACCTTTTTCCGGTTTAAAGCCCAGCCCTTCCACATCAATCTCACTACCTGCTTTGAGCTGTTCTACATTGAGTACTGTTTGGTTGTGGGATTTGATATCCATCAATGCGTCAATTTCAGATTCTGATACAGTTGCAGGTTGACCTAACCAAAATAAATACCTGACTGCCCCGAACACATCAAATACAGCAGGACGTTCATGATCCTCAACCTTTACCAAAATCATTGAGGGCAATAATGGTACTTCCACTTTCTTCTTTCTGTCACTCCATTGACGCATTTCTACCCTAACGGGGCAACAGACCTCAATACCATTTTGCTGTAGTTTTTGAGCGACTTTCCTTTCTGATTTGGGTTTAGTTATTAGGACGTACCAAGGCATTGGGAGTAGGGTTTATCTATAAAATGATTAATGGTTCTGTATTTGTTCATATCGGTTGTAAATTTATGATTTTACAAGGTAGGATACTAAAGAAATTTCAAAATGCCCAGACCAACTTACAATATTCGCTTTCAGCTTTATTCGCTTTCCTTTTAATTAAGCAAAATACTAAATATGCAATCATATCAAATCTTACATTAACCTGAAACCTTAGGATAGTTGTGGTCCTATGATTACTGAATCGTCTGGTGACATAAGATATAATCGCCATGTCAATGGTAGGCCTGGTGTGGGCCAAGGTGTCGGCGCGAATGATCTGATTTCATCCCCATTGATAAGCAGTCTGAACTTTGGCGCTTTTGCGACGAGCAATCCTAACAATACACATTTAAGATTGCATGCCATGATTGGTTCTGGTAACTATCATACAGATTTTTACTTTAACGACAACTCGACTTCTGGACTTGACAAGGGTTATGATGCTGCTGTATATGGAAACAATGCACCTTCAAAAGCATTATATTCTCAATTAGTTCAAAATAATTTAGGTGTGGACATGGCCATACAGTCATTGGCTTATGATGCCCTTCTTTCAGACATCATGATACCCGTAGGTATAAATGTACCACAAGGACAGCAAGTCACGGTCAGTATTGCTATTTCAAATCTTCCTAACACAATAAACATCTATTTAGAAGATATGGTTTCTGGTATGATTACTTTGTTGAATGCATCTGAATATACATTTACAGCGGATTCAAGCCTTAATGATACAGGTCGATTCTTCTTATGATTTACGAACAATAATTTATCAACACCTGAAAACAACAGTCTGGGATTACAGATTTTTACTGCAGCATCATCAAAATCACTCTTTATAAAAGTGCAATTAACCTCTACTACTGTTGATTTATATGAAGTTCAAGGAAGATTGGTCTTGTCTTCACGAATAGAAGGCAACTCCAATTCGAACCAAGTGGATGTTTCTACATTAAGTGATGGCGTGTATGTTGTAAAATTGAATAACTACACACAACAGAAAACTCAAAAAGTGATCATTAGATAACAACTCATTAAGAATTCATTATGAAAAAATGCCTTATTCTTTGGAATATGGCATTTTACCCTAGAATTTATATGTTTGAATTAAACACCCTAAAAACGGTTAAGACTCAAAACTAATGAAACGATAGAATTAACTTAATTCAATAATATAATGGATAGTTGATTAATTTTAATTATTTTTAACACGGTTTATATATTCCAACTAATGAACAAGAAAAACACTGACAACCAAATTTCTCGGAACGAAGCCATAAAGAAAATGGGGAAATATGCTGCACTTACTGCTGTAGGCACATTTCTTATCCTAAATCCTCAAAAAGCGCAAGCTCAATCTGTTCCACCGGAGCCGGGCGGGGATCCATTTCCTGAACCTTAATTTTTTTTTCATCTTTTGTTGCAATTAGGTCCAAAGCACACACAAAAGATTGGAGACAATTATGTAATATGGTTTGAGCAAGCCAATAGTTATATAGTACTCTCTAATACAACTTACCTTATATTAAACGACTTTTTGGCTACCAAAAACGAAGACGAATTCGTTCAAAATATTCAAAAAAATCATCTTTTTTCTAAAGAAGATGCAGTTGTTTACACTCGTGAATTAGATTCGTTTTTGCAAGAGGTGACTTCTATCAAACAACCATCCATTACAAACTCATTTGTTGGGGAAATTCCTGCGCCAAGCATCACAAAACACTATAATTTTGGAGACGTGAGCTTTACCATCCACTTTTCTTCCAGCAAGGTATTAAATCTCATCAATCCACAATTGCAGCATGCATCTGTTGACCAGCATTCGAATTCAGCAATTGTCTTTGATATTTTTGAACATGATGATCAACTGAATTTATTTAAAAATGCCATTCTAAAAGGCAGGTATGAAATACGCGATTTTCATCTATTGCAAGGTAAATTTGCCATGGAAATGATAAGTTCGTTGTATAACAATACCGAAGCTGATTGGTTGGGAACCTTTCATGCTTCTACTATTTGCAACGACAAGGAAGCCATCATGATCATTGGAGATTCCGGAAATGGAAAAAGCACATTGTCGGCCGTATTGATGGCGCATGGATGGGATCTTTTGTCAGATGACATAACGCCCATGTTGGCAAAAAATAAAAATCTCTACCGCTATCCTGCCGCAATTTCCATTAAAGAAGGTGCTTTCCCATTAATGAAGTCCATGTATAAAGACTTTGATTCATTGGATAATCAAATCAGCAGCTCTAAAAAGATTACTGTAAAATATGTGCCTCCCAGTCAACCATTTACAAGTTCACCAAAGCATTTTGAATGCCATAAAATTGTCATGGTTAATTATGCGGTCAATACCGAATCTGAATTGCGAGAATGTCCTTCAGAAAAATTACTGCAAACATTTATACCAGATTCTTGGATTTCGCCAGATCCAGAACATTCCAAACAATTCCTCAATTGGCTAAAAGATGTGAAATTCTACGAATTAAATTACAGCAGCAATGCAGTTGCAATCGCTAAATTCAAAGAATTATTTGACATAAAATCCTAAATAATCTTTACTTTACTTAAATTTATTCTTATCAAATTCCTATCCATTTGGTTCACACAAAGTATACTTTACGTCAAACGTTACAACTTATAGCCGATATTTTGAGTTTCGAAACATCGAATACGCATTTGGAACATCTTTTATGTAACAAAACCGTTAATTGGGATGCGCTTGTAATTGTCGCAAGTAATCATTTGGTGCTGCCTGCGGTTTATTGCAGATTGAAGCAACGTTCACTTTTGTATTGCCTTCCCGAAGATCTAACTCTATATTTAGATGAACTTACCGAGCTCAATCGCAATCGTAATGGCACTTTGCTTGAAGACGCCCGAACAATTTCAAAATTGCTTGCAGAAAATAGAATCAACTTTGTATTTCTGAAAGGTATTGCAATTTTGGCTGGAGATTATTACAAAGATCATGGCGAACGTATGATCGGTGACATTGATATTTTGGTCGCATTGGAAGATTTGGATAAGGCATTTGAACTTCTAAAACGTGAAGGCTATACCCACACATTAGAATTTAATTATGATGTTAGAAATTATCGCCATCTTCCTCGTCAGATTTCTGACATTCGCATTGGAGCCATTGAGATTCACGGACAGCTACTAAAACATGGATACAATCACCTGATTGATACAGAAGCGATTCTTACCGATAAAAAAATTATCAATGGGCTCCCAATCCCAAACTCGAAACATTTAATTGTAAACGCCATTTTAGCACAACAGATCAATGACAGGGCAACATATTACAACACCTTGCATTTCAAAGTAATTTATGATGTTCTGGTCTTAAAATTAAATCATAAGGTGGAAGTTATTCGAGAATTATCTCAAGAAACGCACAATCTTCAATTTTTAAAACTGGCTTCAATTTTTTTTCAAGAGATTAGACCTTCAAAAGAATCAGTATATACCCGTTTTAAAACTTCATCCTTCCTTTTTCAGTTAGACCATCCAAAACTCCGGCATGCCTTACTAAAATCAAAGCAAATTTTCATGAAGTTATCTGAACGCCTTGGCCTCATTTTGTTTAATAAAAGTTACAGAAAGCATGTGCTTAAAAACAAAATACTTAAACAGAAAATGTGAGATTTCCCATAAAAAAACCGGAAACTATCTTTGTTTTATTAAAGTAATAAACTATTTTTGACCCAAAGTTTTTAATATGAAAAAGTTAATAGTTGTTTTATTTATATCGTTTTTAGGAGCAGATGCATATGCTCAAGGCCCTGGTACTGACTGGTTATTTAGTGCTGGTGTAAATACCGTTGCCAATTTTGGAACTAGAAATCCTTTTGAGGATCTTGACGAAAATGTTAATCGTTTTGCTTTCAAATATCCACTTGCAGTTGCTATTGAACGCAAATGGACCCGCACTTTGTACATTGAGCAGGATATAAGCATTAACGAATTTAAAGCAGGTGAATTCATCGATAATGGTGTTCCGAGTAAGGATTTGTTTTATTTCTCAACAAATACTACCTTGAAATATTATTTTGACGATTTATTGTTCAAAAATGCTGATTGGTTGAGTCTTTATGTAGGTACTGGTGTCGGTATCTTTAATATGGAAGAGCTCAATATTTCTGGTAACGTTGTTTTGGGAACTGTAGTATGGGTCAGTGATAATGTTGGTATTCGTCTAGGAACTATGGGCAAATTTGCTGTGGACCATGACGAGAGACAATATGATAATAACCATTATCAATTCTTTCTCCAAGGCGTTTTCCGTCTTTAGTAATTAAATAAAGATAAATCAAAAGGTTGTTATTCTTTTTAATGGCCTTTCAAAATATGCTATTTTTATCTAAATGGCAAAGCACTTAAATCGACATTTCCTCCAGAAAGGATAATGCCGATTTTTTTGTTTTTAAACAGTTCTTTTTGTTTTAGTACTGCTGCGAATGCAACAGCGCTCGATGGCTCAACCACAATTTTCAATCGCTCAAAGATAAGTTGCATGGCCTCTATAATTTCTTGCTCCTCAACCGTAATTATAGAATGTACAAATTTTTGAATAATTGGGAAGTTGATAGAACCCAATTGTGTCCTTAAACCATCTGCAATAGTATTGGAAGTATCATTCGATTCTATTTTTCCGCTTTTTAAAGAACGGAAAGCGTCATCAACTTCTTTGGGCTCTGCGCCAATGGCCTTACAGTCCGATCCAAAATAATGAGCAGCAAGTGCGGTTCCGGCTAAAAGCCCTCCTCCTCCCACAGAAGTGATTATAAACTCCAAACCAGCATGGTCTTCCAATAATTCTAAACATGCAGTACCATTGCCTAAAATAACATTCAAATCATTTGAAGGATGTATAAAAGTTGCGCCTCTTTCTTTTAAGATTTGGTTGGATGTTGACTCTCGGGCTTCTAGATTTGATTCACAATGTG
This sequence comes from Aquaticitalea sp., assembly GCA_041751535.1. Taxonomy (GTDB): domain Bacteria; phylum Bacteroidota; class Bacteroidia; order Flavobacteriales; family Flavobacteriaceae; genus JBPOFM01. The sequence goes on along the minus strand of JBGSXJ010000210.1, from coordinate 2,475 downwards.
TTACAATTCCTCCGTAACCCTTTACTGCCTGCACTTTTACTTTCGGAGCATTATTGGGCATCACAATATATGCTGTTACACCTAAATTGTAAGCAGCTAGTGATAGGGCTTGGGCAAAATTTCCTGACGAATGTGTCACAACGCCTTTGGACTTTTGATCTTCACTCAACTGCATAATGGCATTGGCGGCACCTCGCATTTTAAAAGCTCCCATTTTCTGAAAGTTCTCGCATTTAAATACCAGTTTAGCACCTGACATCTCATCCAACAATCGAGATGTTAGCACTGGTGTCCTATGGATCAATGGCCGAATGCGCTCGTATGTTTCTAATAGTAGTGTTTTATTCATGTGAAGATGAGGTAAAATCAATTCATCAATAACCTGCAAAATTGAAGTTCAACATTTGCTTGGTTTTATCATATACTTTAGGAAATTGTGATCGGAACTCTGATGGTGATTCAATGAATGTTTCGATTATTACGGCCACAAATTCATATTGATTGGTATAAGCATACTCTCTAAAATAACGGGATTCAATGAGCGACTTTCGCAATTCTTCTTCATGCGACAATAAATCGGTTAATTCTTTAAATGAATCTGAAAAGATGGTCGAACTCACATCGCGTTCCTTAATGCTATTGAGATGTATGGCATGTGCAAACTCATGGATCCCAAGATTGATATTATCGGTATGGTTTTCAAAACCTCGCATAAAATCCTTCCAAGACAATACCAATGTTTGCAATTTCGGATTAAATTCTCCTTTGTGATAGCTGTCATTGGCAACTGAATAGAATTCGTTGGGATAAATGAAAATATTACCAATGAGGCCAATATAGAAGTCCCTAAATCCGAAGGTAAGCATAACTGCAGTTGCAGAAATCAAAACTTTCATTTCGTCCGTAACTGCAAGCCCTTCCCTACCAATAAAATGTTTGTCCTTGATAAATGATGAGAGTCGATGTTCAAAATATCGTTGGTGCTTTGGGGTGAGTTTTTTATAGAATCCAAATTGATTTTCCAAGATGTATTTTTGGGCAGGATTTAGCCTCTTTAAAAAGAAAGGATTATGTACATAAAACGGTTTCTTTTTGCGTATTACATATCCCATCTCAATCATTTTAACTGTAAAACCAACGAGCATGACACATAATATGGCGAAAAATATTCCGATGATTATTTTCCCCCCAAAAGTAAACTGTTCTAAAAGTATGATGATTGTCATTGATACATAACGTTACTACAAACTAAACATTGTGAGGGAATTGGCGATTGCGAGATTAAATATACGAAAGAAAAACGAGCGTAAATAACACACGTGTAAATTTTTGATTGTGACTGCGATAGGAGTCGAACCTACAACCGCTGGAGCCGAAATCCAGTGCTCTATCCAATTGAGCTACGCAGCCTTATTTTATAAGGATTTGTTTAGAGACGTTTTAAAAAATCTGATTATGACAATTTAGCTTTAACAATATTGGAAATTGTTTTTCCATCGGCTTTTCCAGCCAATTCTTGGTTGACAATTCCCATCACTTTTCCCATGTCTTTCATGCCTTCCGCCCCAACTTTTGCAATGGTGTCAGTCACTACTTTTTCAATTTCGGCTTCCGTCAATTGCGCTGGCAAAAACTGACTTATGATTTCTGCTTGAGCCAATTCTGGTTCTGCCAAATCTAGACGCTTTTGTTCTGTATAAATTGTAGCGCTATCTTTACGTTGTTTTACAAGCTTGGAAAGGATCTTGATTTCTTGTTCTTCGGTAATCTGTTCCTTGGAACCTGTCTCGGTCTGTGCCAACAATAATTCAGATTTCACTGCGCGCAATGCTGCAAGAGCCATCTGATCTTTTTCTTTCATTGCTGCTTTCATGGCAGTCATGATATCATCTTGTAAACTCATTATAATTCTTTTTTGATGCTGCGAAGATACTAAAAAGTAAGCATTTTTTTGTAGGCAGGCATTACTATAAATGTGAATTATTTTGGATTCAAATTTTCTTAAAATCCTGCCAATAAGACATCAAACAAATTGTCATCATAAAAACCAGTTTACGCTTCTAATACAACATAAAAAAACCCGAAAAACTTAAATGCTTTTCGGGCTTGGCAAAGGTGTGAAAACACTAACCTAAATTTCGCTATTAATCTACGTTGTCGTGTAAGAATGAGTTGTTGCTCCTTAATTGAATATCGTCGTTGTCGTCAGTGCCAACGGATAGCCTCGAAGCTTTTGTATCGGACGAGTGTTGAGTATCGTCCAAATTCACACCTTGTCTTTTATAAGCAGGAATTCTTTCGAATTCGTCAATTTTTGCTGTATTGAATTTATGGTTAAAATCTTTCATTTTGCGCCTTCTTTCATCAGCACGATCCTTCAATAAATCTGAAATTGGGCTGTTCAACGGATCAATTTCCTGACGCTCCCTTTCATCAACCTTATTTGAAGCCATTACTTTTTTCTCAAAAACAATT
>JBGSXJ010000209.1:0-15813 GCA_041751535.1 Aquaticitalea sp. | reverse complement strand
GTCGACATATTCAAAGCCATCAAGCATCAAAAAACCAAGGGTTAAAATAATGGAAAATGTTGAGGTTAAGAGACCAAATTTATAGTTGGTCGCTTTGTATGATTGAGATTTTTTGTATTCAGTTTCATCATAAACATCTTCCAATTCTGCCGGAATTGGGTCGTTGTAGTGCTTGGCATTTAAAGCATCGAGAATTTTATCAACGATAAAATCGATGATGATGATGGCGACGATAATGTAGAATAGGGTAGTTGAGGTCAAAATATATAATTAATAATTAGTAATGTGTGATGAGTAATGACTACTCTTTTGAAGATTCAATTATTCGATATAGTATTTTTAGTATGATTGAAAGTTCTTTATCCAATTCGTTAAACTCTTCATGAGTTATATAATTTGTGTCTTTTAAAATTCTTAACCAATAATGAGTTTCTCTCGCCTCTTTATAAGAAATGGACATTTTTGCTCTAAAATCTTTTTTTGAAATTCCGCCGACGGCTTCTTCAACATTAGCTCCGATGGATGTTCCAGACCTTAAAAGCTGTTTTGACAGCACAAATTCTTTTTGAGCAATCAATTTCTTGTTTAAATTAACAATGAGTATAGCAAAACTATAGGTCTTTGTGAGAATAAGATTGTCTTTCATAATTATTAATTAATCATTACTCATTATTAATTAACTAGCCTTTGGCGCACGGCTTCAAAAATAAGTATTCCCGCCGCAACGGAGACATTCATGCTATCTATTTCCCCTTGCATTGGGATGATGATATTTTGAGTAGAATTATTTAACCACTCTTCACTTAATCCTGTGGCTTCAGTGCCGACTACAATAGCTGTTGGTTTAGTATAATCTTGAGTGTGATAATCAACAGAAACTTGTAAAGCAGCGCAATAAATGCTGACGTGATGCTCTTTTAAAAATGAAATAATTTCAGAAGTCGTTCCCGTAGCGATCTGATTGGTAAATAGACAACCAACACTCGAACGTATAATATTCGGATTATATAAATCAGTTTTTGGGTTGGCGATGATGACCGCATCCACATTGGCGGCATCTGCAGTTCGCAATAAGGCACCTATATTTCCAGGTTTTTCAAGGGCTTCCGCAACCAATATCAATGGATTTTTTGATTTAAATTGAATGCCATTGAGTTGATGTACTTTGGATTTAACAACAGCAAGAATGCCTTCTGTTGTATCGCGATGCGCCAATTTTTGATAGACTTCTTTTGAGATACTGATGACTTGAGGTTGATACGTTGATGAGCTTAAAAGTTTGGAAAGTCTATCTTCTGAAATTAATTCCGGATTGTATAGTAAATTTTCAATATCATAATTACCTTTGATTGCCAAACTGATTTCTCGTTCCCCTTCAATAAAAAACAATCCCGATTTGTTGCGTTCGCGGGATTTTTCCTTTAGTTGGAATACTTCTTTTATATAAGAATTTTGAATACTAGTGATTTCTTTCGTCATATTGAAGAGCAAAAGTAAATGTTTTTCGTGTAATCGTTGTAAATTTGATTCGACAAACAATTCATAACTAAACTTCGTGACTAAAACCAAATTATGAAACAACTCACTCTTTTATTGCTCCTTCTCATCACATTCGCTGCCTGTAAAGACAAAAAAGCAGAGGAACAAACACCAGTTGATAATCAGAAAAATGTATCAACAGAAGCTGAAAAACCAACCTATCCAGAAAATCTTACGAAAGTATTTGATGCCCACGGCGGACTGGAAACTTGGAATACTATGAGAACCTTGGAGTTTTCAATGGAAAAGCCTGATGGTTATGAAATCACCACTACCGATTTAAAAGAACGTTATGCATTGGTTGAAATGCCAAAACATACCATTGGTTTTGATGGTGAATCAGTTTGGAAGAAAAGCAATGGCAATGCAAAATATGAGGGCAATCCAAAATTCTATTATAATTTGATGTTTTACTTCTATGCAATGCCATTTGTGCTGGCAGATGATGGAATTAAATACAGTGACGCAGAAGCCTTAACCTTTGAAGGAAAAACGTATCCTGGTATTAATATTTCCTATGAAAGTGGCGTAGGCGAATCACCAGAAGATGAATACATTTTATACTACGATGCCGACACTAATAAAATGGCTTGGTTGGGTTATACCGTCACGTTTTTTACCAAAGAAAAAGCCAAGGAATGGCATTTCATAAAGTATTCTGATTGGCAAGAAGTAGATGGCTTGTTATTGCCTAAAACGATGAGTTGGTATAATGTGGAAAATAATTTGCCAACCACTTTAAAGAATGATGTGGAATTTACAAACATCAGTTTGACAACCGATAAAATGAACTTAAAAATGTATATGATGCCAGAAGGCGCGGAAGAAATCCAATAACAATAATAGATAAAAAAAAAGAGCGGCTCATGAAGTCCGCTCTTTTTTTGTGTTTATTTTTTAGATTTGAATTTCTCATCATAGCGATGCCACAATTCCGTTTGATGGGTTTCGAGACTTACTGCTCGGCCCTCAATAAATGCATGGGTCAATTGGTTGGTTCGCATGTCAAGCGCATCTCCTTCACTAATAAACAACGTCGCATTTTTGCCTGTTTCCAAAGAACCGTAATCTTTCTCGATGCCCAATATTTTTGCAGCATTTAAAGTAATTAATTGCAATGCCTGTTCCTTTGTCAATCCATGTGCTACGGTTGTTCCAGCGTAAAAAGGCAAATTACGCGCATTCATACGTTCCATTTGTCCGCTGTTTTCCAAAGCCACCAATACGCCTTTATCAACCAATAGTTTGGCCATTTTGTATGGCAAATCATAATCATCGTCTTCCGAATTGGGTCTGCTATGAACGCGTTTTAGCAAAACTGCAACATCATTTTGTTTTAACATATCCGCTACCTTATATGCTTCGGCTCCACCAACTATGACCATAGAGCTCACTTTATTATCTTTTTTAAAGTTGATGGCGTCGGTAATTCCTTTTTCATCATCCACATGGATGTAAAGTTTTTTAGAACCATTAAATAATCCTTTTGTGGCTTGATATGGTAAATGTATCGGCGTTTTGTCGCCATCAACATAGGCTTTGGTTTCATTGAAAAAAGATGTGACTTCTGCTACTTGTTCGCTGTATTTGTCATTCAATTTTAATCCTGGATCTTCTCCCATCCACCAACGTCCTCTGGTAAAACTACTAGGCCAATTCATATGAATACCATCATCTGCTTTTATGGTGGCATCTTCCCAGTTCCAAGCATCAAATTGCACGATACTTGAAGTGCCCGAAATCCGTCCGCCACGAGGCGTAATCTGACCCAAAAGCACACCGTTAGGTCTCATGGATTCAACAACTTTAGATTCTGCATTATATGCTATGATGCTTCTGATATGAGGAATCATACCGCCTATTTCGGTATCATCCTCTGTAGCTCTTACGGCATCGATTTCAACCAATCCCAAGGTGGAATTTGGAATGATAAACCCCGGATATACGTGTTTGCCACTTGCATCGATGACTTCCATTCCTGTCAAATCCATTTTTACAACTGTACCATCAGCAACGGTTTCAATTTTGCCTTCTTTGATAATGATGAGACTGCTTTCTATAACTTGTCCGTTACCAATGTGGGCAGTGGCGCCCATGATGGCAATTGGCTTGGATTGTTTGGCTGCCGGTGTCTGTTGTGCAAAGGATAAGGAGGCACAAAGAATCATTAGTATTATTAATTGTATGTTTTTCATTTTTTATATTGTTTCTAGCAAAGGCGCAGAGGCGCAAAGCAACTATTAATTTATTTTTTTAACTGAATACTGAATATTGAACACTGAAATCTGAACCCTATTCAGAATCACAATGCATCAATTCCTTTTCTTTCTTCTTGACAGGCTGGGTTTTTAAACCTTCATTTTTCGCTTTCAACATATCGTTGATGAGTTCGCTCTTTTCAGCTTTTATTTCATTTCTCATTTGCTCATCGCGTTTTAAATCAAAATAAGTTACACCTTCGATAATTGTTTTTTCAGCTTTGGCATAAATCGATAATGGATGATCTGACCATAATACCACATCAGCATCTTTTCCAACTTTTAGGCTTCCAACTCTGTCTTCAATATGTAATAATTTGGCTGGATTAAGCGTCACAAATTTAAGTGCATCCTCTTCTGTCATGCCACCATATTTGATGGTTTTGGCGGCTTCTTGATTCAAACGACGGGACATTTCTGCATCATCACTGTTAATGGCAACCGTAACGCCTGCATTGTGCATGTTGGCAGCATTGTATGGGATGGCATCATTGACTTCATATTTATAAGACCACCAATCGCTAAAAGTCGAACCGCCAACACCGTGTTCAGCCATTTTATCGGCAACTTTATAACCTTCAAGGATATGTGTGAATGTGTTGATGTTAAAGTTGAATTGTTCCGCAACCTTCATGAACATATTGATTTCGCTTTGCACATACGAATGGCAACTAATGAAACGCTCTTTGTTCAATATTTCGGCAAGGGTTTCCATTTCGATGTCTTTTCGGTATGGTTTTCCGCTTTTCTTTGCGGCATCATAAGCCTTTGCTCTTGTAAAATAATCAATGTAGACTTGTTCAACACCCATACGTGTTTGTGGGAATCGATTCGTTTCGGTATCGCCCCAGTTGCTTTGTTTGACATTTTCGCCCAAAGCAAATTTGATATATTTTGGAGAGTCTTTGTAAATCAAATCATTCGCTGATTGACCCCATTTGAGTTTGATGATGGCAGAACGACCACCAATTGGGTTGGCAGAACCGTGCAATATTTGAATGGACGTCACGCCTCCCGCAAGATTGCGGTAAATATCGATGTCCGTTTCGTCAATGACATCTTCAATGGTGACTTCGGCCGACGAATTTTGTCCACCTTCGTTGATAGAGGCAGCCGCTATATGCGAATGTTCATCAATGACTCCAGCCGTAATGTGTTTGCCTGTTGCATCAATCACGGTGGCACTTCCATCGGATAGATTTTTTCCGATTTGAGCAATTTTACCATTCTTGATAAGCACATCTGTATTTTCCATTACGCCATCTTTTTCATTGGTCCAGACGGTGGCATTTTTAAATAAGAGTGTTTCTGCTTTTGGAAGTTCCTTAAAACCATAGGCTTTGTTGGGGTAGGTAAGAGAAGATACTTTTACTTGTTTGTCATCCTTTTTATCATCTTCTTTTTTGTCTTTTTCAATGGCTTCTTTATAGGTAGCAAAAAAGGACGTTTCCATTCCACTTGGTAAAATGGCTTTTCCGGTGAGGTTTTTATTATCAGCAACATTGGCGATAATGCGTACAAATTCCTGTTTGGTTGAATCTGGGGTTGTAAATGCAACATTGACCCAATCATCAACATGAGAAATTTTGGAACCTCTCGTTTTTTCGTTGGAAGTGATTTCAGATTTCAATTTGCTCAATTCGCCGCTTATTTTCATCTCGAAGGATTCTCCTGCCAAGGAAAAATCATAGCTGCCGCGAATATCCTTTTTGCCCATGTCTTCTAGGACATTTTTATTGCCTTGAACCCAATTTTCATATAGAACGGTTTTGTCATCAAATAAATCTCCGGAAGCAATTAGAAAGTTGGCTTGCGCTCCATTTTTTAGGGAACCAATTGTTTCCGATTTTCCGAGAAGTTGCGCCGGAACGGTTGTAAGCGCTTCCAATGCTTTTTCTTTTGAAAGGCCGTGTTTAATGGCTTTCATCAAATTGCCCTTAAAATCTTTAGGCGCTTTTAAACTGTGGGTCGTCAAGGCAAATGGGATATTATTGTCAGCCAAAACTTTTGGATTGGTAGGTTTTTGATTCCAACCTCTCATATCGTTTAAGGATAAACTTTCAGCCAAAAAGGCATTTTCGACATCGTATGCATCTGGAAAATTAATAGGCATGATCATCGAAGCGTTCATGGCTTTGATGTCCACGATACGCTCAAATTCATCACCACCACCTAAAATCACATATTGTATATCGAATAAATCTCCAACCTTATCCGCTCTTAAATTGTTGGCTCTACTTCCAGCTTCAAAAATTTGAACGAGACTTTTGTTATTGTTCAATGCCTCGATGGAAAGGTCTTTGGTTTTGATATTTCCTTTGGCATACCAATCGGCATCATAATAGAATTGACGCAACAAGGCCATGCTTCCCATAATAGAGGAAGGATAGGATTGATTGGACAAACTGCTTTTGGTAAAAGAGAAATACTGTGCTGATTTGGTTTCTAAAACCCGAACGTCGTTGCCACCTGAATTATTTAGGGCAATTAGTGATCCTGTTCCTCTTACAATTCCGTCTTGAATATGTGTATTGACCACTCCAAATCCGGCTTTGATAAGTTCGTCTGCTGTTTTTGTATCGTATTTGAATTTTTCAATGGCATTGTTCTCTGGCATTACATGGTCATTCCAATAATAGCCCGTTCGCGTAGCGTCATATTGAGGACTTCTTCTTCCTGTGTTTTCACGCTTTGGTTTTTCTACTCCAAAACTCGAGTAGATATCAATAAAAGACGGATAGATGCTTTTGCCGGAAAGATCTACAACAGTTGAGTTTTTAGGAATCGTTACAGAAGCTCCTGTGGCAACAACCTTTCCATCCTTAATCAGCAAAGTGCCTTTCTCAATGACTTGAGTTGGCGTTACATGGATTTTAGCATTTGTAAAGGCGGTGTAATTTGTGTTTTTTGTTGCGACACCATCGTTCTTTGGGAAATAATCTTGAGAAAATAAAGTCAGACTGCACAAAAATGTGAAAATCGAGAGATAGTTTTTAATCATTTTAAGGAGTTGGTTGAAAATTAGTTCTTAAAGATAAAATTTATGTTTTGAGTTTTGACCAGAATTTCTGAATTTAACTTTTACATGGGAACGGATTCATAATAATTAACCAAGAGCGCCACGACATAACTATAGCTATCGATGCCCCCAACTTGGTTGTTTACTTTCAAGTATCTACTATAGGTATGTTTGAAAAACACTTCGGATGGATTTTGATAAGATTCCCAAAACAAACGGGATTCTTCATAATTCTTAAGGATACCAAAATTAATTTGACCTATTAATTCCTTTTGCAGTTCAGGATCGCGTAGGTACAGATCATTTAAACAGTGTGCCAAAGCAAAAGTAAATCCCGAATATTGAAAATTGATATCTTCATGATGCATGGCAGCCATCGATCCAATAAAGTTGGCCTCGTTTTCTGCCGCATAGCCCAACTGATGAGCAATTTCGTGGCTACAGGTAGTTGGATATTTATATTTTGGAATCAATCCATCGATCTGGGCCTCATTTGTAAATGGGTTTAAATAGCCGCTAAAACCCATATAAGTTAACGGTAAACTATATATGGAACGTTTCAAACTCTTAGGATGGTAGGTTAAATGTGGAAATTCTTTGGCCAATTGGTCATACCCTTTTGGAGCCATGGCAATCAATTCGCGCTTGGAGTATGGCATCTCAACTTTAACCGAATCGTCTGAAGTGATGCTTAAATGGATTGCATTCGATTTGGCAATTAATTGCTTCGTAATTTTAACAAGCTGTTCGGTGCTGTATTCATTTTCAATGTTTAATGATTTATGTAATGGAACCCTGTAATAATTAAAAGCCCAAAGGAAATGAAATGCAAAATAACCAATGGATAGCGCCGACATCACATCCAAAATCCAATTTTTAGTATCTTTTAGAAGGCGTTTTCTATGGAGCCACAACCAACGCAACACATACACACCTGCAATGGTATACAAGATGTCTCCCATAGAAAATGGAATCCATCCAAATACATAGCGCATTAATTTCGAAATCAATATATAGACACCATTACTGTAAAATCGTTCAACAAATTCGGGAAAAAACGAGAGAATTTTTATCAGCACAATTTGGAGTGGGAGTGAAAGTGCTAAAAATAATTTGGTGTGTCTTCGCATGACTCAAAAATAGAAAATAGTTTTATATAAGTTCCATGAATATGTACCTTTGTGAAACATAAGATTAAACTATGAAATCGCCATGATTTGGAAGCACCAACACCAATAAACTTAGAGCGATTGCATATGACTTTGAAAAACAATAAATATCTACGTATGAATTCAGAAATAAGACAACTACAACCAAAAGCCATTTGGAACAAATTTGCCGACCTCAATGCCGTACCGCGACCATCAAAAAAGGAGGAGCGGATTATTGCGTTTATGAAGGATTTTGGAAAAAATCTCGGATTGGAGACCATTGAAGACGAAGTAGGCAATGTTATTATCAAAAAGCCGGCAACCAAAGGGATGGAAGATAGAAAATCCATAGTAATGCAATCGCATCTCGATATGGTCCATCAAAAAAACAATGATACAACTTTTGATTTCGATACACAAGGAATCGATATGTATATTGATGGCGATTGGGTGAGGGCAAAGGGCACAACACTCGGAGCTGATAATGGACTTGGCGTGGCCACCATCATGGCAATTTTGGAAAGTACCGATATTGCTCACCCTGCCATTGAAGCATTGTTTACAATTGATGAAGAAACAGGAATGACAGGCGCAATGGGTTTAAAAGGAGATTTATTGGACGGGGACATCCTTTTGAATTTAGATACCGAGGAAGATGATGAAATTGGTGTTGGCTGCGCTGGAGGAATGGATGTAACGGCATCAAGGTCTTATGAGTCAGAGGAAACTCCCGAATTTAAGACTGGTTATAAAATCACGGTAAAAGGATTGAATGGTGGCCATTCCGGAATGGATATACATAAAGGATTAGGCAATGCCAACAAGATCATGAACCGATTGCTATTTGATGGGTTTGAAAATTTCGGATTGCGTATCTCTGAAATTGAAGGTGGAAGTTTGAGAAATGCGATTCCTCGGGAGAGTAATGCTATTGTTGCTATCGATCAAATACATGAAGCGGCTTTTGAGTTTGAAATGAATGAGCTTGCTCAAACAATCAAATCGGAACTAAAAACGATGGAGCCAAATCTAAAGATCGAAGTTACCAACTGCGAAACGCCAGATCAGATAATGGATTTAGGGGTTCAAGAAGGAATAACACGGGCCTTGTACGCTGCCTTCAACGGAGTTTACAGAATGAGTGCTGAAATTCCTGATTTGGTCGAAACGTCCAACAACATCGCAAAAGTGAGCGTAAAAGACGGGGAAATTAAAATCAATTGTTTGACCCGCTCATCGGTTGAAACGTCTAAAATGGATCTGGCCAATACTTTACGGGCCACTTTTGAGCTTACCGGATGTGAAGTAGATTTTGCAGGCGACTATCCAGGCTGGACTCCAAACATGAACTCACCCATTTTGAAAGTAATATCGGATTTATACAAGAAACAAAATGGCACCGAAGCCAATGTGGCAGCGTGTCATGCAGGACTTGAGTGTGGTATATTGGGTCAGAATTATCCAAATATGGACATGATTAGTTTTGGACCCAATATCAGAGGTGCACATTCACCTGACGAACGGGCACAGATATCTTCCGTCAAAAAATACTGGGAATTTGTATTGGATATTTTGAAGCATATTCCCAAGAAATAATGTGAATATAAGTTTGAACCTAAAATATTATTTAATTAATTTTATCTTACATAGAATTATTTAAATATAAAAGCCGTCTAATTATTAAAATTAGACGGCTTATTTGTAATGATATTGGAAATTTACTTTACAATTTCTACCAATTCCAAGATAAAAATCAAATCGGTATTAGGTGGAATTGTTGGTCCATAGCCACGTTCGCCGTACGCTAAATGCGACGGTAGGTAAAAATATCCCTTACCACCAACGTTAAGCAGTTTGGCAGCTTCTTTAAAACCTGCAATCATTTGAGCATCGGCTTTAATTGGCATTGGCATTGGCTCGTACATATTTGCTTCGGCACGTCGTTGATCGAGCATTCCATAACGCTCTGCAACATCTTTTAAGTTGCTGTCAAACAATCTTCCATCGGTAAAATAGCCTTCATAATTGACTTTCGCATTATCACCTTCTTTTGGCATTGGGCCATCGCCTTTGGTTATCGTATACATTTTTAGTCCAGATGGCAATGTTTTCGCTTTGCTTTCATAATCATCAAGACGTGTTTTTGTCTCTATTGAAGCAGCAGCCGATTTTTCTTCCATGATTCGTTTGTCCTCTTCTATTTTGGCAAGTCGCTCTTTTTCTGCTTTTTCTGCCTCTGCAAAATGATCGTTAAATACTTTTGGAGCATCAAATGCTTTGGCATCACTTCCTTTACGGATAATGTTCACTTCAGTCATCACAACAGGTTCAACTGGTTTGTCTCCGGGTTTTGTGGTTTCAACACTAGCGAGCGTTTGAAGAACATCTTCCCCTACTACCAAATATCCGAATACATTATAGGCACCATCTAAAAATGGTGTTTCCTTTTCTGTGATAAAAAATTGGCTTCCATTAGTGTTAGGGCCAGAATTGGCCATGGATAAGGTTCCTACTTTGTCATGTTTTAGTTCCGGTACAATCTCATTGTTGAATTTGTATCCTGGACTTCCTGAACCTGTTCCGGTTGGGTCTCCGCCTTGAATCATAAATTCATCAATGATACGATGAAATGTTAAGCCATTGTAATATTTTTTTCCTTTGAATGTGCTGTCCACCAATGTATTGGTTCCTTCGGCTAACGAAATAAAATTTGCGACCGTAATCGGTGCTTTTTCATATTCGAGATCAAGGACCATGGTGCCTTTGTTGGTGATAATTTCGGCATATAAGCCATCTTCTAAATCGGGATACTTGTCCTGACATGCGGCAGCTGTTAGCAAAATAAACAGCGCAAAAAATTGAAATGTTCTAGTCATCAATTTCATAATTTTTAATCGTTTTGAGTTTGAGTTATTGAATTTACGGTTACTTTGCACATCAGAGGTACACTGGTTCCAATTCGTTTGGTATCACCATAATAGCCGTAGGCTTTTTGTGATGGAAATAAAAATGTAACTGTTTCTCCTGGTTTCATGAGTTTAAGCCCTTCGCGAAGACCAGTAAACAATTCTTCTTTGTCCATTGCATAGTCTCGAGGTTTTATCTCTTCGTCGGAATAGATAATCTGACCATTTAAAGTTTTGACGTTATAATCAAAGTTTACAATATCTCCAAAGTCTGCTTGGATTGTATCTTTTTCAACTTTGGTCTCATATGTGTACCAAAAACCACTTTCGGATGCAATGTAATTACTTGACGTATCAACTTTGATTATTTGTTCAATTTTTGCTTTCTCCTGTTGATTAAGTTTGATATTGCGCTCCACGGAAGCATTGATAAAAGAACCCGATTTTTGTGAAATAGGTTTCCGTGCTTCAGGAGATTTACAGCTCACAAAGCCAATGAGGATTATTAATATGATTATAGGTCGTATCATGAATTTAAGGCTTTCTTATAGCCAGCCAAGATAGTAATAAATTTTTCAACTGTATCGTTTAAATTCAAATCACTTTTACCACCTGCTGCGTTGGTATGACCGCCTCCATCAAAATGGGCCCTTGCAAATTCGTTGACCGAGAACTCCCCTTTACTTCTAAAGGATATTTTAGTGATTCCTTCTTGTTTGTGTTCAATAAAAATAGCTGCAAAGATGACGTTTGAAATAGATAACCCATAATTTACAAAACCCTCTGTGTCTCCTTTTTTAAAGTCGAAGGTGTTGAGTTCCTCTTGAGACAAGGTGATAAAGGCTGTTTTAAATTGAGGCAAAACTTTTAAATTTCGAAGAGCACAACCCAATAATAGCAAGCGCTCCGGACTATTGGTGTCATATATAGCATTATGAATGGAAGCATTGTCAGCTCCTTTATTCATTAAATCGGATATGACGTTGTGAGTTTTGCTCGTCGTAGAAGGGAATCGGAACGATCCTGTATCTGTCATAATCCCTGCGTATAATGATGTGGCGATATCTTTTGTAATCGCATTTGAATCGCCCAACATCTCAATAAAGTTATAGATCATTTCGCAAGTGGATGACATTGAGATATCCGAATATCGGAATTTTGCATAATCATCTGGCTGTTGATGATGATCGATCATTATCTTAATCGCTTTTGAATCTTGTAGTGGTTGTTCCATTTCGCCAGTCCTGTGCAAGGCATTAAAATCCAATGTAAAAATGATATCGGCATTTTCAATAAGTGTCTTTGACGATTCCCTTTGGGATTCATATTTTATTATTGTATGCTCTTGTGGCAACCATTTTAAGAAAAAAGGATAATCGTTTGGAGCAATGATATTCACCGTATGATTTTGGCCTGTTAAATAAAGAAATAAGCCTAAACTAGAACCAATGGCATCACCATCCGGATTTTTGTGAGGCACGATCACAATCGTTTTTTGTGTTGAAAGTAAATCTTTGATATTAGAAATATCGTGTTGTGTCATAGAGCGCGAAGATACAATTTTTTAATATTTGAATGTGTGGTTTTCTAAAGAAATAGGTTACTTTTGCACGAAAATTGGAACAGGTACTCATTAACATTCATTGCATAATGACTGCAATTTGTTGAAATACGATGCTTCAAAAACGAGAATAATTTGAATAAATTTAAATAAATATAATGGCAACAAACAGAACATTTACAATGCTTAAGCCAGACGCGGTTGAAAAAGGACACGTTGGTGCAATACTAGAAAAAATCAATGCTTCAGGATTTAGGATCGCGGCATTAAAATTAACGCAAATGACTACTGCTGATGCACAGGCATTTTATGCGATACACAGTGAGAGACCATTTTATGGTGAATTGGTGGAGTATATGACCCGCGGACCTATTGTTGCTGCTATTTTGGAAAAAGATAATGCAGTTGACGATTTTAGGACGCTTATAGGTGCTACAAATCCTGCTGACGCTGCCGACGGTACTATTCGTAAATTATATGCAGCTTCCATCGGTGAAAATGCCGTACATGGTAGTGACAGTGATGAAAATGCAGCAATTGAAAGCGCTTTTCATTTTTCTGGAAGAGAACAATTTTAAGTTTTAAGATATGAAGTTTGAAGGCCTGCAGCTTATTGGTTGCAGGTTTTTTTATTGTTAGCTTTTCAATAAAATTACGACTACAATATTTTTGTTACTTTTATGATCTTGAAAAATGCTATGAAAAAATATACCTGTCTTTTAATCATTATTTTACTGTTTAGCTATGTGTCATCAGCACAAGAAGCTCAAAAAGCAATCCTTACTCTAAAGAACAATTCCAACGCCATTGTTACGCAGAATAAGGAAACGGGTTTGGCTGAATTTGTAAGGTTTCCATTGGGATATGCCATGACTCTCAACGGAGCAACACGCAGGCAAAAAGCATTTTCATTTTTACAAAGCTACAAAGACATCTATAACATAGACGATGTAAATCAGACTTTGGTTTATCACAAAGAAGAAACCGATAATTATGGTTTATCACATGTGGTCCTCAAACAAATATACAAAGGCGTGCCAATTTTTGATGGCCAATTGCGGTTTCACTTCAACCTGGACAACGATTTGACGTCTATTAACGGAAACTATATAGCTGGTATTGCTAAATTGAATCAGGTACCAAGTCTTAATTCCAGTCTGGCTAACGCCATTGCATTAAATACTGTAATAGAGCAGGACTTAAATGGCTCCGGAAAACCTCTATTTATCCATTCATCCACATTGTATGTTTTTGCAAAAGGACTTGTTCAAGGTCAGGTTGTCTCACACCATCTTGTCTATGAGATTGAAGTAAGAAATGAACTTGATGTGAGGGAATTTTTATATGTTGATGCACATTCAGGCAAGATCGTGGAACAATTTACAGGAATGGCTCATGCGCTCGACAGAAAAGTTTACGAAAACAATACAAGTAATTTGGTATGGCAAGAAGGAGATGCTTTTCCAGGGACCTTGACATCATGGCAACGGCATGAGGTAGAGGCTTCCGGACATTTCTATAATTTGTTTAAAAATGCTTTCGGTCGCGATTCCTATAATGGCTTGGGTGCATCAATGCGCACCATTAACAACAATCCAAATATTTCTTGTCCGAATGCTAGTTGGAATGGAGCTACGGCAAATTTTTGTGATGGCACTGCTACAGATGATGTTGTTGCCCACGAATGGGGACACGCTTATACACAGTTTACGAGTGGATTAATTTACGCCTATCAATCTGGGGCAATAAATGAAGCTTATTCCGATATTTGGGGAGAAACCGTTGACCTTTTGAATAATTATGAGGATTTAGGCGAAAATTTAAGCATTAGAACAACTGGTAATTGTAATTCAGATCGTTGGAAAATAGGGGAGGACACTACGGTCTTTGGAGGTGCCATTCGCGATATGTGGAATCCACTGTGCAATGGCGATCCGGGAAAGGTTACTGATAGTCAATATCGTTGTGGAGAAGGCGATTCGGGTGGTGTACACAGTAATTCTGGAGTTCCAAATCATGCATTTGCGCTTTTGGTGGATGGTGGTTCTTACAATGGTCAAGTCATTGCAGGGATAGGTTTTACCAAAGCAGCACATATTTTTTGGAGAGCACAGAACGTGTATCTCACTCAAACAAGTGATTTTGCCAGTTTGGCTGATGCGCTTGAAGCAGCAGCAAACGATTTAATCGGAATAAATTTACAAGGCTTATCAACAACTGCGATACCATTAGGACCTTCTGGATCGATTATTTCGCCTTTTGATGTACAAAATGTTATGAATGCCATCCTGGCTGTAGAATTGAGAATTAATCCAGACGCGTGTAACTACCAACCGATACTTGCAGGAACGCCACCAATTTGTGATGCTTCTATCTCAAATCCGTTGTTTTTTGAAAATTGGGAGTCTGGTATCGGAGGTTGGACAGTAACTCAACTTCCATCCAATCCTGCAACGTGGCAACCCAGAGACTGGATCATTGATTCATCTTTGCCAAAAGGACGGGCAGGAAGTGCTATATTTGGAATAGACCCCATTAACGGAAACTGTTCATCCGACCTTGAAAATGGAATTATAAGATTGCAAAGTCCAATAATTACGATACCTGATATAACCGCAGGTACGTTCGAAATGGCCTTTAACCATTATGTGGCTACCGAAAATCGCTGGGATGGAGGCAATATCAAATACAGTCTCAATGGAGGCGAATGGATACTATTGCCAAGCAGTGCTTTTTTAGAGAATCCATACAATAGAACACTTAATACAACTTCCCAAGGCAACGATAACCCGATGCAGGGGGAAGATGCGTTTTCTGGCACAGATGGCGGATCTGTTTCAGGGAGCTGGGGACAAAGTGTTGTTGATTTGTCAGCATTGGGAGTTATAGCCAATTCGACTGTCCAATTTCGATTCGAGTTGGGTACAGATGGATGCAATGGAAATGATGGTTGGTATATAGATGAAATCGTAATCTATAATTGTTCAGCCACCTTATCAGTTTCAGATTCTAAATACCTTGAAGATGGTATCCGTGTGTATCCAAATCCTTCAAATGGGATTTTTACATTAAAGAAGATCAGGGCTATCGAATTGCTGAAAGCCGAAATTTATGACATCAATGGCCGCAATATCAAAACTTTTGATCTATCAAGAATGCAAGATGAAACAGCCATTGACATTACTGATATTGCATCAGGAATTTATTTTATGTCCGTAACTTCCAAAGAAGCCAAAAGTATTATAAAGCTCATCAAGGACTAGTAGCTAAAAATTTAGACATAGAAATCGATTAAACTTTTTATAATTGGCTAAAAAATTTCCCTTTTGCACCCGCTTTTTGCCATTTTTTCCTTCCGTAGCTCTGCTATGCTCCCGAA
>JBGSXJ010000208.1:0-6736 GCA_041751535.1 Aquaticitalea sp. | reverse complement strand
TATTGTTTTTGGGCTTTTAATGCTCGCTCTCGGATTTGTATTCTATACAGAATCTAAAAAGACTGGCTTTTGGCCCAAATTCTACAAATATATTCCTGGTCTTTTAATGTGCTATATGATTCCTGCGGTATTTAATTCCGTTGGACTGATTTCGGCGGATGTGTCTCGTACCTATTTTGTGGCAAGTCAATATTTATTGCCCGCTTCCTTGGTATTATTGACAATAAGCATTGACCTCAAAGCGGTCTTTGGTTTGGGCTGGAAAGCACTTGTAATGTTTTTCACGGGAACTGTCGGTATCATTATTGGTGGACCCATTGCCATATTGCTTATTTCAACGTTTTCACCGGAATCGGTTGGAGGATCTGGTTTTGATGCTGTATGGAGAGGTCTTGCAACGCTTGCAGGTAGTTGGATTGGTGGTGGTGCCAACCAAGCCGCAATGCTGGAAATTTACGAATTCAATCAAGAACTTTATGGTGGAATGGTACTGGTAGATATCGTGGTTGCAAATATTTGGATGGCCGTACTACTTTTTGGTATTGGTAAAAAAGAGAAAATTGATAATTGGTTAAAAGCCGACAATACGGCAATTGATGAATTAAAAAACAGAGTGCAAACTTTGACCGACAAAATCACTCGAGTTCCCTCATTAACTGATATGATGGTTATATTGATGTTTGCCTTTGTGTCGGTTGGAATTGCTCATTTTGGTGCGGAAGTCATTTCTAAATATTTGGTTGACAATTTTGAAGCGGTTAGCGATCCAAAAAGTGCATTATCATCCTTTGGAAGCAACTTTTTTTGGCTGATTTCCATCGCGACCTTAATGGGAATCCTTCTGTCATTTACAAAAGCAAAAAACTATGAAGGTGCTGGCGCGAGTAAAATAGGAAGTGTTTTTATTTATATTCTGGTCGCTACGATTGGTATGAAAATGGATTTGGGAAAAATATTCGAAAACCCAGGATTGATTCTTATAGGTGTGGTCTGGATGGCCATTCACGCCACATTGCTGATAGTGGTCGCTAAATTGATCAAAGCCCCTTATTTCTTTTTAGCAGTGGGAAGTCAGGCAAATGTTGGCGGAGCAGCTTCTGCTCCAGTTGTGGCCGCAGCTTTCCATCCAAGTTTGGCTACCGTCGGAGCTCTATTGGCCGTATTTGGCTACGTTGTGGGAACCTATGGTGCCATATTGTGTGCCGAACTGATGAAAATAGCCGCAGGTGGTTAGTATTTGAAAAATAATTATAGGATATTTGCGCTCCAAAAAAAATCACTATGAAAAAATTAAGCCTTTTTGTCCTTGCAGTATGCATGATGTCGTGCAGTAAAGATGCTTCAAATTTTACTTTAAAAGGAAATGTCAAAGGTTTGATGAAAGGAACAGTATATCTTCAAAAAATTGAAGATTCGACGCTTATAACCATCGATTCAATGGTTATTAATGGAACTCCCACATTTGAACTGCAAACTGATCTCGACTCTCCGGAAATCCTTTACCTAAAACTAAATAAGCACGATAATGAAGATAACGTAATCTCCTTCTTTGCCGATAAAGGAGTGACCGAAATTATATCAACCAATAAAAACTTTCTATTTGATGCCAAAATCAAAGGCTCCAAACAACAGGAAAAATTGGAAGAGTATTTAGTGATGATGTCCCGATTCCAAGGTCAGAATTTAGATTTAATCAAAGATAATTTTGACGCACAAAAAGACCAAGACAGTACAAAATTGAATGCATCTATAAAAAACTACGATAACCTTGTCAAACGCAAATACCTTTATACCGTCAATTTTGCAATCAATAATAAAGATAGTGAGGTTGCACCCTATTTGGCATTGACACAGATTTATGATGCCAATATTAAATATTTAGACACCATCAATTCATCATTGTTACCAGCGATAAAATCTTCAAAATATGGTAAGGAACTTCAAGCTTTTATCACTAAAAGAAAAACAGAATAACTCCTTTTGAGTAACTTTCAACACTTTTAGAAAATAAATTGATCTTAAAATCCTTCAATTTTATTAATCATTAAAGACCATTTTCCAATATTCAACGTAGATTACCTTGATGAAATTCAATAAAGCACTAATAAAAAAAATCGCCAAACCAGTTGCTATTGGAGTAGCTACAATATTCTTATTGCTCATCTTTTTTTATGCCAGCATCTACTTTGGTTTATGGGGAAAGATTCCTTCCAATGATAACCTTGTCGACCTTAAACAAAGCCAAGCAACCCAGATATTGGACAGCAACAACGACCTCATCGGAAAATTGTATATATACGATAGGCAATCCATAGTTTATTCCGATTTTCCAAAACACCTGTTGGACGCTTTGATTGCGACGGAAGATGTACGGTTCTATAAACATAAGGGCATTGATAACAAGAGTTTGATGCGTGTTTTTTTTAAGACCATTCTTATGTCTGATGAATCCTCGGGTGGTGGTAGTACAATCACCTTACAGTTGGCAAAAAACCTTTTTGGCAGACAACATTCTGGCGCAATCGGATTGGTGGTGAACAAGATAAAGGAAAGTATAGTGGCCAAAAGAATTGAGAACATCTATTCAAAGAAAGAAATACTGACATTGTATCTCAATACCGTTCCCTTTCCGGATAATACGTTTGGAATTGAAAGTGCTTCAGAAAAATTCTTTAATGTTCACACAAAAGATCTAAATCTTTCACAAGCTGCAACGTTAGTAGGTTCGCTGAAAGCCAACAACAGTTATAATCCTAGGCTCTTTCCTGAAAAATCGTTAGCAAGGCGAAATACTGTAATTGATCAAATGGTCAACTACGATTACCTTTCTGAAGAAGAAGCTTCCAAGATAAAAAATCAGGATCTTGTTTTAGATTACCAATATTACGCTCCTAACCAAGGTTTAGCTCCTTATTTTAGAGCGGAAATAAAGAAACAATTGGATACAATTTTACAACAGAAACAATACCGAAAACCAAATGGTGAGCCTTACAATATTTTTCACGACGGACTCAAAATATATACAACCCTAGACAACACGTTGCAACGATATGCAGAAGAAGCCATGCGTGAGCACATGAAAGATTTACAGAAACAGTATGAGACGGCGTATGGGCAAAATGCACCGTGGTTAAAAAATAAAACAGCATATCTGGCTGCAAAAAAACGCTTAAAAAAATACAAACGATTAAAAGAGGAAGGCTTATCGGATGAAGCAATCTATGATTCGTTGAGCAAAACCCACCAAACTGAATTGTTCTCTTGGGATGATACCACTATTGAATCGATTTCTACTTTAGACAGTTTAGAATATTATTCAAAATTCCTAAATGCAGGGTTGCTATCGGTAGATCCAGCAACAGGCCATATAAAAGCTTATGTTGGCGGAATAGATTACCGCTTTTTTCAATATGACCACGTCTCGCAGAGTAAGCGTCAGGTTGGTTCTACATTTAAGCCTATAGTATATACTGCTGCCATAGAAAATGGTATGGAACCTTGCACTTATATTCCTGTAAAGGCCGTTACCTATATCGATGTTGACAATTGGACACCCACCAATTCATCTGATATTGAAGAAACGGAACATCTCAATTATTCTTTACAGAAATCTTTGAGTCAGTCAGTGAATACTGTAGCTGTAAAAGTGCTCTACGAAACTGGCCTTAATAATGTCATTAATCAAGCTCAAAAGATGGGGATTAAGAGTGAGATTGAAGCTGTACCATCCATTGCCTTGGGTTCATCCAATTTGAGCATGATGGAGCTTACAAAAGCATATACCAGTTACGTAAACAATAGCAAGCCTTCAACACCAGTTTTTATCACCCGAATTGAAGATAAGAATGGAAATGTAATAGCTTCGTTTGAAGATTTAAATCCTAAACAGTCCTTTGAAAAAGCATTTAGTGACAACACTAGGCAGGTGATTTTGGAGTTTATGAAATCAACAGTTAATGAAGGAACGGCAAGCAGATTGCGATCCACATATCAATTGAATAATGCCATCGCTGGAAAAACCGGAACCACACAAGATAATAAAGATGGTTGGTTTGTCGGGATCACACCAAAATTGGTCACAGTAACTTGGGTGGGAAATGACAATCAACAAATTGGATTCAGCTCCACTAGAATTGGTCAAGGTGCCAATTCAGCACTTCCAATATTTGCAAATTATTTACAGAAACTCAATACGGATTCGACTTTCCACTCCATAACCCAAGCACAGTTTGAAAAGCCATCGGAAGAAGTATTGGGTTCCTTGGATTGTGAATTGACTAAAACCGACGGTTTCTTCAAGCGACTTCTTGGAAATAAAAAGGACACTAAAACCTTTGAAAAGAAAAAGAAGAAAAAAGGTATATTTTCTTTTTTGAAAAAGAAGAAGGAATAATTTGACTTCAGTAAAGTATTGTAAAGAGTCAAGAGCGTTTCGCCTTCGGCATAACTGCTAGAACCAAGACCTCATTTAATTAACTTATAAAGTGATGGTTATGAAATTATTTTATTTTAGAGCATTTTAATAATTAGTATAATTTTAAAATTCCAATTATAAGATATGGAAATCGATTGGTTGAAAAACCGTAAAAAGAGAAAATCCAATCACATTCATTGGAAATAAAAAACCCTCTCCAAAACTTGGAAAGGGTTTTAATGAAGAGCCGATAGAGGGACTTCCCGCAAAAAAAGCGGGATAAACTTCTCGTCCATAATAATTTAAAAAAAAAGCCTCTCGAAAAGAGAGGCTCTTGGAGCCGATAGAGGGACTCGAACCCACGACCTGCTGATTACAAATCAGCTGCTCTAGCCAGCTGAGCTACATCGGCTTTTGAGACTGCAAATATAATCTTGAAAACTATATTTGCAAATCTTTTGAAAAAAATTATCCTAAATTGTTTATTTTTTCGATCAAAGCACGTCCTTTTGTTTCCAATTCATTTTGAATCGCTTTAAAATGTGCTTTTTTGTTCTCTACTTTTCTTTCGTTTACTTTCGCAATCAATGCATCAAACGTTACGATGGCCTCGTCAATAATGGCTTCACTCTTTTTTGTATCTTTTGACGTGTTGGTATATTCCCAAACGTAAACAGCTTCAATAATATCACCTAAAACATAATTGATATCTTTTTTTAGGTCTCTAACATTTCCCATAATCTAATTTTAATTTTATTTGACTGCAAAATTAAACATAAACTTCCAATAGTGTAGCATTTTTGGAATCAATTTCATAGGATTTGATAGCAGCTGGGAGCAGAATGGTTTCCCCTTTTTTAATAGTTTCGGAATATTTTGCTGTTTTTATAGTGGCCTCACCATCAACACACATATAAATAATGAATGAATCTTGGGAGTTTTCCTTTTGTATTTTGGAATCGATTTTTAAATAATTGGTTGTAAAATAAGGGCAACTAACCATTTCATTGGATTGATTTGTTGTTTTAAAATACGAAATTCTAAAATCATCTTTCATTTCAAAATCAATGGCATCAATGGCCAAATCGATATGCAACTCTCTACTTTTCCCATTGGCATCCACACGGTCCCAATCGTAAACCCTGTAAGTTATATCACTGGTTTGTTGTATTTCGGCAAGCATTACTCCTGCTCCAATAGCATGCACGCGACCAACATCTATAAAATAGGTATCACCAGTTTTGACTTGATCAAGATTCAATATTTTTGGAAGCGTTTTTTCTTCAAGGTGCTTTAAATAAATCTCACTTGTCACTTTTTGGTTAAATCCGACAATAAGTTTTGCCTCTTCATCTGCTTGCATCACATACCACATCTCTGTTTTCCCAAAGGAATTGTGCCGTTTTGAAGCCAAATCATTATTAGGATGAAGCTGAATGGACAAATCTTCTTTGGCATCTATAAATTTTATAAGCAATGGAAATTTGTTACCGAATTTTTTATAATTCTGTTCGCCAATCAAATCTGCTTTATATGTACTCAACAAATGTTTCAAGGATTGGCCTTCGAGGCTTCCGTTTTTAACTATGGACGTATCGCCTTCAACATCTGTGATTTCCCAGCTTTCACCAACATTTGGTAACTGTGAATCTTTGTTCAAAAGTGATTTTAATTTTTGTCCACCCCAAATTTTATCTTTTAAGATGGGTTCAAATTTTATTGGATATAAAGGACTTATCATGTTAATTTATTGACCGGAATATGACACAAAATTCCGTGGAGTTTCATAAAGTGTCACTTCCAAATGATTTGTGGCTTTTAATTTCGATTTCAATTTATTGTAAATAACCACCACAATGTTTTCAGCCGTTGGGTTCAGTTCCTTGAATTCTTCAACTTCAAGATTAAGATTTTTGTGGTCAAAAGCATCTTCAATTTCTGCCTTGATAAGATCTTTTAAAACCTTAATATCAATTACATAACCAGTTTCAGGATCAATTTCATCCGTAACACTTACAATCAGTTCATAATTGTGACCATGAAAATTGGGGTTGTTACATTTACCAAATACTGCATTATTTTGTTGGTCTGTCCAATCTTTTCGATACAATCGATGTGCGGCATTAAAATGTGCCTTTCTACTTACTGTTACCTTCATGATTTGCTAGATTGATGTGTTGATAGAATTTGTCAAAAATAATTTTGAACCATTCTGTATATAATTCAGGATGCGATTGCATGTCATTTTTTATAGAGTCCAGGGACATCCATTTCCATTCAGATACTTCATCAAGATTAATTACTGGTTCTGAATTAAAATGA
>JBGSXJ010000207.1:0-10525 GCA_041751535.1 Aquaticitalea sp. | reverse complement strand
GATTCGTGTAAATTTTGAAAAGAATTCCTGTAAATTCCGTGTTAAGCGATTAAAAGCCCCTGATAAAAAGGTGAGCTCACCCAACGTGATAACTCCAGAAATAACCCTGTAAATTATAAAAATGTAGGCACCATAATAACTTAAGGTTCCCAAAACATTGAATAAAAACCCAAGCGCAGAGCGTTTGACTGCAAGTTTCTTGTTGAGCTCGTAATATTCGTTAGAAAGATTTTTGAATCGATCAACAATAAAATCGGTCAATCCAAAAAGTTTAATTTCTTTGGCGGTCTGGTTGTTGGCGCCAATAAATCGCAAGTAATCCAGTTCCCTACGTTCGGCGGTCCAGCCTCTAGCCAACGAATATTGTTGCTGACTGAACCATATTTCATTTATGAAAGACGGGATGATACTCAATACCAATAAGATGATGAGATATGGCTCAAAATAAATCAAACCCGCGACCAAGGTTGCAATAGATATGAGGCTTTGAACCTCACCCAATGCATTGGACATGAGTCCTACACGCCCTGTAGTTTGTGTTCTGGCACGCTCCAATTTATCGTAGAACTCTGAATCTTCCAAAAGACTGATGTCGATTTGGTTTGTTTTTTTGATAATGGTTACGGAAGATTCAATGGAATAGGCATCGCCCAACAAGCTATCGGTCAATGTTATTGCCCTGCTTATAAGGTCTGATAAAACGATGAGCCCAAATTCAATGGCCACAAAGGTCCAAAGTTCTGTAAGGTTTAAAACATCTGCTTTTGATTGCAGGATGATTTCATCAATTATGATTTTTCCAACCCATAGGATAACAACAGGTAGGACGGCACCAATTAATCTGCAGAATGAGGATAAGATGAAAAGTTTTTTGTTGGTTTTCCAGATCTCCTTAAAGAAACGGGGAATAAATACTAACGCACTGAACGATTTTTTTAAGCTTGTTTTATTATTGTCCTTTAAGGATTTGGGTGTTTCTCTTGGCATTCAGGTTATTATGTATTAGAGCATGCCCAATTCCAACTTTGCTTCTTCACTCATAAGATCTTGACTCCATGGTGGATCAAAAGTTATTTCCACTTCTGCTGATTTTACTGCGTTTAAGGATTTCACTTTTTCTTCAACCTCCAAAGGCAAGGTTTCCGCTACAGGACAGTTTGGAGTTGTTAAGGTCATTAGGATTTTTACGTCATAATCTTCGTTGACAAAGACGTCATAAATCAGTCCGAGTTCGTAAATGTCAACAGGGATTTCTGGATCATATATAGTTTTTAAAACTTTTACTATTTTTTCTCCTAATTCGGTGGTGTCTATAATTTCGCTCATGTTATTGTAATTGCGTTTGGTATGCTATTGCATACATTTTAAGTTGTTTTATCATACTTACCAGCCCATTGGCGCGCGTTGGCGATAAATGGTCTTTCAATCCGATGGCATCGATAAAGGAAGTGTCGGCCTCAATGATATCCTTTGGTTGCTGATTTGAAAATGCCCTAATCAATATGGCAATGATTCCTTTAGTGATTATGGCGTCACTATCTGCCGTAAATAACACTTTATCCTCATTCATTTCGGCATGCACCCAAACCCGACTTTGGCAGCCTTTGATTATATTGTTCTCCGTCTTGAATTTATCGTCTATTAAAGGTAAGGTCTTGCCTAAATCTATCATATATTGATAACGTTCTTCCCAATCTTCGAACATTGAGAATTCATCAATGATATCTTCCTGTATCTCCTTAATTGTCATTTCAAAATTTTATGCAAAAGTACAATTTATCTACGGTTTTATGGTCATCTCCTTTATGGATAACACTTTATTAACAAGAGCTTCAATCGATTTTGGAGGATTGCCATGATCAAAACTTTCTGATTCTGATTCGATGCCTTTGTGCTTTACCATGAGCGTGGCAAAACGAGCGCCGTCATGATGACGCAATGAGGTGGGCGCTTCAAGATTTGGAAGTGCGCTCACGTCCACTTTTTTTAGGATGTCGAGAAGTTCGTTCCATTCTTTTTCTGGGGTAGAATAGCTTGTTTTTTCTACATGATCTCGGTCGTTTGTGATTGTTAAGGAATCTTTGTCAATCCAAAATTTTTCGTAAAATCCTCTTGTTGTTGTTTCATAGCTGATTTTTATATTGTCTTGCATTTGTTTCGTTGAATTTTCGGAATTGATGGCTGTTTTATTGGCATCCGATTTATTTTGATCACAATCTGTATTAAGCATGACAATGGCGAGTAAACTGAAAAGTGTCTTCATGGGTGTGTTTTTGATGATTATAGCAATAACGAAGCCAAATGCTGATTTAATCTTTGTATCTCATCCCAACATTTGCGCTCATTTTTTATTTTTAAAAATGATTAGTAAATGTATTAAATTATAAAATATAATACATCAAGGTTGTTTCAACCCCCAAAAAAAAAGCACCTAATATAGGTGCCTTTTTCAGTATTATCAAGTCAAGCCTAATTTGCCATGGCGGCTCTAGGCCCACCTGAAGCAAAAATAGTACGCATTCTTTCTTTTTGTCCCAATGAGAACATATACATACATGCATCATTAGTGTAGTCCATATAATTCATGGTCATGTCTGCCGATTGACAATTTACCGTTGGATAATTTGGACAGCCATAGTTAGGGCCATCAGAACTTGGCGTATCCGCGACAAAATCGTCTTGTCTGCATCTTCCATCACCCCAGATGTGACGTAAGTTTAAGTAATGACCAACTTCATGGGTTACGGTTCTTCCTTTATCAAAAGGAGCAGCAACATAGCCAGTTGTTCCAAAATATTGTGGAGAAACTACAATACCATCAGTAGAGGATGGACCTCCAGGAAATTGCGCATAACCCAAAATATTACCCCCTATATTACACACCCAAATATTTAAATGCGTTTGTGGAGTTACTGGTGGATATGCTGCTTTAACGGCATCATTAGTTCCCCAAGAAGATTGTGAATTGGCATGTCTAAAAGTTTCAGCTAGCGTAAAGTTTATTTCAGAATCTGCTGTCAATCCAGAAAATAAGGAAGGTGTTTGGCTTACATCTGAATTTGTTTTTCTAAAGTCGTTATTCAGAACAGTTATTTGTGAACTGACTTGAGTACTACTGATGTTTTGGGTAGAGTTGCTGTAAACTACATGCACATATACCGGAATTGTAATAACTCCCAAATTATCTCCAGTTCCTGGATCTGGATCTGTTCCTCCGCCTCCGCCTCCAGGGCCATTACCGACGCCATCAGGTTTTTTGGATGCAATAGTTGCACGGGTATTGTATTCAATCTCATACATCGTTTCGTATAATCCCTTATTTTCATTTAACAATCTGTTTAGATT
Organism: Aquaticitalea sp.; assembly: GCA_041751535.1. Taxonomy (GTDB): domain Bacteria; phylum Bacteroidota; class Bacteroidia; order Flavobacteriales; family Flavobacteriaceae; genus JBPOFM01. The sequence goes on along the minus strand of JBGSXJ010000207.1, from coordinate 7,180 downwards.
CACCATTGAATAACAAGATTTAGATTCAGTATTTGATGCCATTCTAGCGGCCTCATCCTGATCGGCGTCTGTATAAACGTAAAAATCGCTCATATCAACTTTTTGTTGTTCCTGACCTGGAACTTGTTCATCCTTTTCACATGAAGTAAAAATAAGTGTTAGGGCAAACATTCCTAATAATACTTTTCTCATTTTATATAAATTTAAGTTAAAAATTTTGCTGAATATAAGCCTTTCTTATTGTTAATTTAAGATTTTGTTAACAATTTTATAAATTTTTCGATGAAATACATAAAATTATTTTGCTTAAATTTTATGCATAAAAAAAGCACCATAAAAAGTGCTCTTCCTTATATTATTTATTGTCAGCTTCTTACGATAGCATCTGTATTACTTTTCTTAAACCTAAAATCATCGCATCAATTTCCTGCTTCGTGTTGTAAAATGCAAAAGACGCCCGTACGGTTCCAGGTATTTTGAAATAGTCCATTATTGGTTGTGCACAATGATGTCCGGTTCTGACGGCGATTCCCATTTTATCTAGGATTGTACCCACATCATATGGATGAATGCCTTCAAGATTGAATGAGATTACAGAGGTTTTTTGCTTTGCCGTTCCATAAATTTTTAAGCCTTCTATTTCGAGTAATTTCTGGGTAGCATATTCTAAAAGTTCGTGCTCATAAGTTGCAATGTTATCAAAACCGATTTGATTCATATAATCAATGGCGGCACCGAAAGCAATTACACCTGCAATATTTGGAGTTCCAGCTTCAAATTTATGTGGTAATTCGGCATAGGTAGTCTTTTGGAATGAGACTTCGGCAATCATCTCTCCTCCTCCTTGATATGGAGGGAGTTTTTGAAGCCATTCCTCTTTGCCATAGAGCATACCAACACCTGTTGGTCCGCACATTTTGTGAGCAGAAGCTACATAAAAGTCTACATCCAATTGTTGTAAGTCTGGCTTTAAATGTGGACATGCCTGAGCGCCATCGACCAAGACTGCCGCACCGACGGCGTGGGCTTTTTTGATCATTTCTGCAATCGGATTGATGGTTCCCAAAGCATTTGAAATATGATTTACAAAAACGAGTTTGGTTCTATCTGAAAGCATCTGTTCATAATCAGAGAAAATCAATTCGCCTTGCTGATTCATGGGAATGACTCTCAATGTCGCGCCACTGCGTTCGCATAGCATTTGCCACGGTACTATATTGCTGTGATGCTCCAATGCTGATACCAATATTTCATCTCCTTTTTTTAAGAACGAAGAAAAACCACTGGCGATCAAATTGATGCCGTGTGTAGTTCCTGATGTTAAAATTATCTCGTGGTTGTTTTTGGCATTGAAGTGATTTTGGATTTTTAAGCGTGCTTGCTCATATTTATCGGTAGCTTCTTGACTCAATGTATGAACACCACGATGGATGTTTGCATTGTAATTACTGTAATAGTCCACTATGACGTCAATGACGTGTTGTGGTGTTTGGGATGTTGCGGCATTATCAAAATATACTAGAGGTTTGCCATTGACTTTGCGTGAAAGTATGGGGAAGTCTTTTCTTATGGATTCTACGTTAAACATCGCTTTTTTATTTTAGCCCCGATAGTAGTGGCATCCTTTTTTGCTTTTCTTTTAAAGCAAAAAAGATAGAACGGATAGCGGGAAGTGGCTTCTAAATATGTTAAAGATCAAACCCAATATTCACACCTAATTTGTTGGCGATGATCTTGGTAATACGCTGTTTGATTTCTGGAATTTTTACCGAACTCAAAACGTTGTTGCTGAAAGCGTACATCAAAAGGGCTTTGGCTTCCTTCTCGGGAATACCTCGCGATTGCATATAAAACATCGCATCTTCATCCAATTGACCTATGGTGCAACCGTGTGAACATTTGACATCATCTGCAAAAATTTCAAGTTGCGGTTTGGTGTTGATACTCGCCTTGTCGCTTATCAATATATTATTGTTGGCCTGGAATGCATTGGTTTTTTGGGCTTCCCTGTTGACGATAACCCTACCATTAAAAACGCCAGTGGAGTTGTCTGCAAAAATACCTTTGTAATCTTGATGGCTCTCACAATTGGGTTGAATGTGGTGTACCAATGTATTGTGGTCTACGTGCTGCTTGTTGCCAATGATGGTTACGCCTTTTAAAGTGGAATCGATACGCTCACCATTTTGATAAAAATTGAGGTTATTGCGTGTCAATTTTCCACCGAAGGAAAAGGTGTGCATGGAGGTGAAGCTTTCCTGTTTTTGATTGATAAAAGTGTTATCTATCAATGAGGCATTTTCGTTATCATTCTGGATTTTATAATAATCAATAATAGCGCGTTTATTGGCGAAAATTTCTGTAACACTATTGGTAAGAACAGGGTTGTCGGTAAGACTTTGATGACGTTCGATAATTTGTACATGAGAATTTTCATCCACAACAATCAAATTACGCGGTTGCAGCATTAATGCAGACTCACTTCCTGTTGAAAAGTGAACGATTTGAATAGGTTTTGCTACCAATTTGTTCTTCCCAATGTGAATGTACGCTCCTTCTTGTGAAAAGGCTGTATTTAAAGACGTCAGACTGTCCTTTGTGGCAACTTTATTGAAGTAATTTTCAATTATAAGTTGATATTTTGGTTTTGATAATGCTGAAGACATTAGGCATACATCGATACCATCATGGGTTGTTTGTGATAAATGGGATGAATATTTTCCATCCATGAAAACGATTTTGTAGGTATCAATGTCGTGAATGAAATATTTTTTGACGTCGTTATATTCAATCGCATTCTCATGTTTTGGGAATACGCTATAATCGTGTTTTAAAATCGTATTTAGTGATGTGTATTTCCATGCTTCATCACGCTTGGATGGAAATCCGTGCGTTTCAAATGTTTTGATGGCCTCACTGCGTACATCATGTATTGGTGAATCGATGTCCACCAAATTTTCAAATGCCAGAAAGGATGATATGAGTTTTTCTTTTAATTCCATTGTTTCAGTCTTCAGTTGGCGGTCTTCGGTCGACAGTCATTGAAGACTGAAGACTTTATACTGCTTACTCATTTATGCGTTCACTTCTTCTTTGATCCAATCGTAACCTTTTTCTTCGAGCTGGTGTGCCAATTCTTTACCGCCCGATTTAACGATGCGTCCGTCATAGAGTACGTGGACAAAATCTGGAACAATATATTCCAAAAGCCTTTGATAGTGAGTAATGACAATTACTGCGTTATCTTGACTTTTCAATTTATTGACACCGTTAGCTACAATACGCAGGGCATCGATATCCAATCCAGAATCGGTTTCATCAAGAATTGCCAATTTTGGCTCTAACATGGCCATTTGAAAAATCTCGTTTCGTTTTTTTTCGCCGCCTGAAAAACCTTCGTTTAATGAACGTGACAAGAACTTTCTGTCGATTTCCAAAAGTTCTGATTTTTCACGGATCAATTTTAGCATCTCATTGGCAGGCATGTCTGCCAAACCTTTTGCCTTACGGGTTTCATTGATTGCGGTTTTCATGAAGTTTGTCACACTTACTCCTGGTATTTCGATCGGGTATTGAAACGACATAAAAATACCTTTGTGAGCCCGATCTTCAGGCGCCAGCTCATCTATGTTTTCATTTTCGAATATAATTTCGCCTGACTCCACTTCAAATTCTTCTTTGCCTGCGATGACTGCGGCGAGTGTGCTTTTTCCTGAACCATTGGGTCCCATGATAGCGTGCACTTCGCCTGCATTTATTTCTAGATTGACGCCTCTTAATATGGCTTTGCCGTCGATACTTGCGTGTAAATTATTGATTTTCAGCATTGTTTTCCTTTCCAAATTTTATTATACTATTATCGTTTTGGCTGGCTTTTGAAACTTTGATGATTTCAATAATTTCAATTCTGTTCTCCCAACCTTCTTCGTTTTCTGGTTTTTTTGTTATTCTTACTTTTAATGTTGCCACCACCTCATCTGTTGATTCGTTTTTCAGTGGCTCAGCTTGAATTATTAAATCCATCGTTTTTTCGTTATCAACCACGCCGTATAATTCGCTTTTGGTCTGAAAAACTGCCGCATCGGCATAGTAAATGAAATTTCCTGTCAGTTGAACCACATCCGTCTGATTCGTTTGGTCATCGAGCGTATTGTCTTTTTTTTTGTCATTTTTGCAACCAACTATCGTAATGAGGATTAAAAGTAATATTGGTAATTTTTTCATTTTTTTAGTTCTCACACTTATTAGCGGCTTTAAATTTAATTTACGTTTTAATTGGAATGGCGATTAGCCCACAGATCCTTCTAAACTTATTTCCAATAGTTTTTGAGCTTCCACTGCAAACTCCATCGGTAATTTATTCAATACCTCTTTACTAAAGCCATTAACGATTAATGCAATGGCTTTTTCTGTATCGATTCCGCGTTGGTTGCAGTAAAATATTTGATCCTCACCAATTTTACTGGTTGTGGCTTCGTGCTCTACAATGGCTGATTTATTTTTTACTTCTATGTATGGGAATGTGTGTGCGCCACATTGGTCGCCCATCAATAAACTATCACATTGTGAAAAGTTTCGGGCATTGTCGGCTCTGGAACTGATTTGCACCAATCCACGATATGAGTTTTGCGATTTACCGGCAGAAATTCCTTTGGAAATGATGGTCGATTTGGTGTTATTTCCCAAATGAATCATTTTAGTGCCGGTGTCTGCTTGTTGATAATTATTGGTCACAGCGATGGAATAAAATTCACCTACCGAATTATCGCCTTTTAAAATACAACTCGGATATTTCCAGGTAATTGCTGATCCTGTTTCCACTTGTGTCCAAGAGATTTTGGCGTTTTTTTCGCACAAGCCTCTTTTGGTGACAAAATTGAAAACACCACCTTTACCTTCGGCATTTCCTGGATACCAGTTTTGAACGGTTGAATATTTTATTTCGGCATCATCTAAAGCGATCAACTCTACCACTGCTGCATGCAATTGGTTTTCGTCTCGGCTTGGGGCGGTACATCCTTCCAAATAACTCACATAACTCCCTTGATCGGCAATTACGAGCGTTCGTTCAAACTGACCTGTACCTGCTTGATTAATTCTAAAATAGGTAGATAATTCCATTGGGCACCGAACGCCTTTAGGAATGTAACAGAAACTTCCATCACTAAATACGGCGCTGTTTAACGCTGCATAAAAATTATCTTTTTGTGGAACAACGCTACCGATATATTTTTTAACTAAATCTGGATATTCTCGAATGGCTTCACTTATCGAACAGAAAATAATCCCTTTTTCCTTTAAAGTCTTCTTGAATGTGGTAGCAACAGAAACAGAGTCAATGACCACATCCATGGCAACACCAGAAAGCATTTTTTGTTCGTCCATGGAAATTCCCAGTTTCTTGAAGGTTTCCAACAATTCCGGATCGACTTCATCTAAACTGTCATATTTAGGCTTGCTGTTTGGAGCCGAATAATATGAAATGGCTTGAAAGTCTGGTTTTTTGTAAGTCACGTTTGCCCATTCTGGCTCAATCATTTCTTTCCATGCCTTAAACGATTCCAATCGCCAATCTGTCATCCATTGAGGCTCTTCCTTTTTTAAGGATATAGCTCTAACAATATCTTCATTCAACCCCACAGGAAATGTATCTGATTCTATATCAGTATAAAAACCATACTCGTATTCCTTGGTTTTGAGTTCTTCTCTTAAATCGTCTTCAGTATATTTGTTCATTGTATTTTATTATAGGGAGAAACTTTCACCACAACCGCAGGTGCGGTTAGCATTGGGATTGTTGAATACAAAACCGGCGCCGTTCAGTCCTCCTGAATATTCGAGGGTGGTTCCAATAAGATATAAGAAGCTTTTTTTATCAACTATAATCTTTACGCCATTATCTTCAAAAATCTTGTCTTCAATTTGTTGTAGCTTGTCAAATTTCAAATCATAAGATAAGCCTGAACAACCACCACTTTTAACACCAACACGTATAAAGTCCGTAGCATAGTTATAACCATCTTCACTCATGAGCTCAATGACCTTCTTTTTTGCTGTTTCAGAAACTTTTATCATTCGTTATGTAGATTATGTCTAAATAGAGTGCAAATATACAATATAAGTAGGGTTTTACCATATAACCTAACATTATATTAGCAAATGTTATAATTGATTTTGATTATGTTTTTGATGCAAAAAGCCTCCAGTGTTATTGGAAGCTTTTGTACAGTGATTCAATATTTTGGGTCCTCGCAACAAATTACTAATGCAACAAGGCTGTTTTTTAATCAAAAAAAAATATTATTCTATATCATATCTAACTGCCACTTTTTCTTACAATGAACAACCCACCTTCTATATCGCTTATAATAATATTTCCACTTTCAAAAAACGGATATACGTTCCATGCCCCATGAAAACTGGTGCTATTGTCGGGAGGATATGAATCAAAGAACCCCACTTCGGACATGATTCCACCATTTAGACCACTCACATCAATAATTCTTAAACCTGATGTGTAGCTAGATTGGTAAAATAGGTTTCCGTTGACATACCCATTGTGATCAATGGCTTCAGTTGGGCCCAGATAAGTTAATTGTAATGAAGGGTTGTCCAAATCAGAAAAATCAAAAACCAAGGTTCGTGTATTGTTGCCAAAATTCAATTCATCCACTTCGTCCCCAACTATAAAATACTTCATGTCTTCCGTAAACCAACCTTGATGTGTGTATCCAATATTATCATATCCTATCCCAGAAATCGGTGTAGGATTGGATTTGTCCGTAACATCTACAATATCTACCCGATTCTCATTGCTTCCAATAAAAATTTCCCGACCGATATAATCGGCATCCGGGCCGTTATAAGTAACCACTTGTGCATCGTGTGAATAATAATCCGAAATCCCTCCAGCAGCCGTGGGACTTGTCGGATTTTGAATGTTTATGAAATGCGGCCCGCCATTAAAGGTGTCCGAACCGACAACATAGGCATAGCCAGAATCTTCGTTAATTACAATATTATGGGCATGGTCAAAACCTGTATAAAGAGCATCGGCAGTGAATGTGGCTGGGAGATCGGTTACATTTCTCAACCGGGTTAAATCAAACACTTGCATTCCGTGCCCATGGGCTTCACTTACTATGAACGCATGATTTTCATACACTTTAACATCTCTCCA
>JBGSXJ010000206.1:0-6094 GCA_041751535.1 Aquaticitalea sp. | reverse complement strand
ACCATCTTAACGAATCTCCACTGGCAGTTGTAGTGACCTGCGTAGATTTGCGCGAGCCGCTGAATATGATGCTGAACACCGCTGTTGGTGATTTGGTCTCTTTGCGCTCTGCTGCCCATATACTGGATACTCAAAGTATTTTAAATTTAGAGATTTCCTGCAGGGATCAATGCGCTAAACTCGTTCTATTCTTCGGAAATTCCAGTAATGATGTGATAAAACAAGCACTTATCCATCACAACAATGGCACATCTTCGAGTTTCCGCATATTAATTGAAGATGCCTTAAAAAGTAAAGAATTTGAATCTCGTGACCTTAAATCAGAGCCAATTGATAAACTTACCAACGACATAGTTGCCTTCAACATTGAAAAAGCGAAAGCAGACCTGTTGGCCAATAGCGACTATTTTAAAAAAGCAGTCAATGATGGATCCATTGGTATTGCATCTGCATTTTTTAATAGAGATGATAATAGCGTTTCCTTTTCCAAACTATATGTAAAATAAGTTAGTCTTTCAAAAAAATTAAAGAGCTTTCTGATTTTGAAGGATATCGCCTAAACTTGATAAAAACCAACATGTTTTTAATATTGTGAGGTAATAGAATGATATAAAAATTCACTTTCTAATTCAAAGATTGAAAAATACTTTGAAGTTTTAAAATCAGCAACCATCCGCCCATATGTTTTGCTGTTTAGCCAACTTATTAATTTTATATAACCAATTAATTTTATAAATTTATTAGGATTACATTCAAATAACATTACAATCATATATGGAAACTTCAAATCCTAAAGAAGAAAAAGAAATAGAAGACATCAAAAGGGATGAGAAAGTTAAAAGGGCATTAGGCGAAGCCTCAAAATCTGTAAAAAAGGAGAGCTCCGGTGAATTAAGAGAAGAAGCTCCATTACTGGGAATAACAGCCGTAGTATTTATAATATTTGGCACCTTTTATGTTCTTTTAGGTTGGAAAGGTTTGCCGATTTCAAGCATTTATATTCCGATGGCTCAAAAAATTGTGTTCGCCGGAATGTTGATTTCTTTGGTTTTGGCGGCAAATAAGCTAATAACCCGCTTGGTCGATCGAAGAATAGAGGATAAGACCATGGTTTACAATTTCAAGCGTATTGCCAATCTGTTTGCTGGACTGCTTATCTTTCTAGTTCTTATATCCTCATTGTTTGCCAATTGGTATGCTACCATGGTGTCCTTCGGTCTTATATCCTTGATACTAGGTTTTGCATTACAAAATCCTATCACAAGTTTTTTTGGATGGTTGTATATCTTAATCCGCAAACCATTTGAAGTGGGCGATCGCATACGAATTGGCAATGTGCATGGTGATATCATCAATGTCAGCTACTTTGACACGACTCTGTGGGAATTCAGAGGAGATTATTTATCGGGCGACCATCCAAGCGGACGGATAATACGATTTGCCAACTCAAAAGTTTTCAGTGAATATGTCTATAATTACTCTTGGCCATTGTTCCCTTTTATCTGGAACGAATTAAGTCTTTTTATTACTTATGAAAGCGATTTTAAATTTACAAGTGACACGGTAAAACGTATCGTAGAAAATAAAATTGGCGAGGCAATGGTGAGAAGGACAAAGCGCTTTAAAAAAATATTGGCAGAAACCCCTGTAGATGAACTGGAGGTTAATGAATATCCTTCGGTAATTTTAAAAGCTCATGAAAATAGTTGGATTGAAGTAATCGTGCGCTATTTAGTTGAACCAAAAAGTTCTGGCAAAGTAAAAAAAGAACTATTTGCTGCAGTGATGGACGAACTAAAAAAACATCCAGATAAAGTAATTTTTCCCAATTCAAATGTATAGAACAAACCCAAAGAATATTTTGTCAAGAGCTTATCCAATGTTAATTATCTAGATCGTCTTCAGATTTCGGCTTAATGGTGATAAAATCTGGAGTCATGACTTCTGCCTCTTTTGCCGCTTCCTCTAACCTTTTTTGCTCTAAATTATCCTTAATATTCTTTCCTGAAAAAATAATCTGAAGCAATTCCTTAAAAGTGTCAAATTCTACATTGTAGGACAGGCCAATACCTTGTGTATAGCCTATTTCTTCACCAAAATTGCGAATATTATTCTCCCGGTTAAAGAATTTGGCAGATAGGGTCCCATCATCGTTCAACAACAATTCTATTTCGGCATCGCCTGCAATTACCGTTTGTGTGGCACCACCAACAGGTATACCCACTTTTCCGTTAAAAAGGACCCGGTCGCTTATTTTTGTGCTTAAAGTAAGGCCTAATCGGTCATCTGTTGTATATTCCGGGGTATCTTCACCCGACTGAAAATTTACACCCACCTGCACTTTATCGTCATCACTGGAAAGGAGACTGTTAAAAAGATTATTGACCCTATCCTCTACTGTTCCGTAGGCCTGTTGGCCCAGACTCAATTCACTTGCAAACGAACCTGTGGCCAATAAAAACACGCCCTGGTAATCTCTACTTTCCTTGGTTTCCAATCGGTAATCGAGCTCTGATTTTACAGTAGAACTGACATTGGGAAATCCGAAAGTAAAATCCAAATCGGGTTGTTCCAACTGTCCTGTTAAATTCAATTCCACATTAACTGGAATACTTCGGTTAATAGGATTGTCCAATAAAACCGAAGGATTGGCATTGGTTCGATAAATCGCTTTTAGATTGAGTTGCGCTTTTAACGGATCGCCATCCCATTGTAAATTGCCGCCCCGCTCCACTTCGAGTTTCTTTTGCACCAATCCGCCATATGCGAAATTGTAGATACCTCGATAAATGATAAAATCACCATACATATTAAACTTTCCGTTGGTGTTTATCTCAATCAGTAAATTCCCTTCGCCACTACCCTGTATGGTGCTTCCAGTGTTTCTGTCAATAACAATTTCGATATCGGCATTTTGGTTGACATCCAAATCAAAATAGAGCTCCAAACCTTTCACTTCAGCGGCGGCAAAGTCTTCACCTCGCAATCGGGCTTGTTTTTCCTCTGGACTTAAGAAGTGAATGTATGAATTGTCACCAAAATTCTGGGCATCGTTCAATGGAATCTTAAAAAACGTGCCTTTGGCAGTACTGCCGTCAACGCGTATGACCAACTGCTCCGTTGGTCCATAAATACTTGCCCTGCCTGATACAAACGCGGTTCCGAAATACAGGGATTCTTCATCATCTTTGGTATTGAGCACGAGCAAACGATTGGTCTCAATGTCCAGACCAAGACGCCATTCTGAAAAGTTATTGTGGCTCATATAGCCATTGACAGTTGCCCGCGAGAAGAATTCCGAATCCGTCATTTCTACATCCTGTAATATGAATCTCTGACCTTCGAGCTTAACTTGAGAATCAAAATCAAAGGCGTAATCCACATTCAAATATGGGATGTTCATTCCGGCATTGTTCAACACCAAATCGCCATTAATGTCTGGTCGTTTAAGGCTTCCTGTTACTTTGGCATTTCCGGAAGCTGATCCCCTGATATGATTGATCACATCACCTCCAAATACATTGAGCGGTTCCAAAAGAAATTCATCCAAAGCCAAATCAAGATTGATGCTAGAATTGTTCGCACTCACATTAATATCACCTTTGACCTCGAGCGATTTTAAATTATCGTTCTGCAGTAGCAAATCCACTTGATAATTGGTCAACGATTCATTACCAATAACATCGGCCCTTAAATTCCCGAGTTCATATTCATTGAACTTAAATCGACTTATTGTAACATTTATATTGGGAAGATAGACGCCATTTTTTTGAAGTAATTCCAGTTTGCCGTTTACATTACCTGCAAAACGAATACTGTCCAGTCGCGGCGTGATTTTGTTCAAATCGACATCCTTAAAATTGAGCCTTAAGTCCTTGTAGGTCGAATCCCTGATCTCTCCAAACAATTCGATTTCTTCATCGAGATGGCTCATCATAATGTTGGCAATGTCAAATTGTTTAAACCCTCTGTCAAAAATGACTTTGTTTAACGTATCTCTGTTCTGATTAATAACCCACGAGTTGTCTTTGAAAGTGACATCTGATTTCCTAAATCCTACAACCGATTTATTATCTTGATTTATGGTATAAAAAAGGCTTAAATTGAAATCATCCTTATTGGTTTTTCCTCCAGTAAATTCCGATTTTATAAACAAGGTATCCCTAAGGGTCACATTGATAAGATTGAATTTTGAAACATTGTAATAGTTGGTATGAAGCGAATCTATTTCTACATAGGTATTGTACAACGGATTGGAATTATCGATCTTTAAATCAATATTATTTGCAAAGTAATCTTGAAGCTTGATTTGTGGCGATTGAAAGTTCAGCTTGAAGCCGCGTTCGTCACTTTCAATGCGTCCTTTAACGTACGTGTTCTTTGCCAATTCCAAGTCGTGGACAAAAACCTCAATGATTTTGTTGTAAATCTTAAAATTGAAATCGAGGTATTGATTGTCTTCTATGTCATACGGTCGATAATTAGTGTAAATGCTTCCGACAGAATTTTCTACCAACTTCCCGATGTCTTTAAACTTAAAATTACCGCTCACGGTACCTTCGATAATATCAGGGGAATTGACGGCAATGATTCGCTTGTCACCATCAAAACTCGACGTGATGTCAAAATCTTCAAAATAATAAGCGTCGTTTTGATTAATGTAAGTGGTATTCTTAAAGGTAAGGCTTCCAAAAGCATCATCGATGCTTGTACCTTTCATGGACATGACTACATTGCCCTTAAATACCGAAATACTGTCTTTTTTTATAAAATTTAATGCGTTGAGATTGACATATTCAACATCCGCCGTAAAATCCATTGATTTGATGTCTTTAGAAAGATCAGCCAACCCATTGAATTTAAGCTTAAAGTTTTTATCATTCGACACCAAATCTCCATTAAACACATTATTGCCCAATTCCCCTTCGACACTAATATCTTGATAGACATAATTATTGTAATCCAAAGAAAATACCTTACCTGCAATGTTGGTCTTTAACGTATTGACCGTAAAGCCACGGCCATCGACATCTAAATCAAAAGAAGCTAGTTTTACCGTTGGGTCGGTCAATAACTTTCCAATATCAAAATTCTTAAAAACAACCTTTCCTTTGTAAGTTGCATTATCAATATCTTCGATTTGCGACAGGTACATATTGGTTATAATTTGGCCAATACCTGTGCGGATATTAAGATTGGTATCGATATAACTGGGTGTGATTTTTGTGGTGCCATTGATGGAAAAGTTGCCCACTTTAGAAAATACTGTCGGAATTGATTTGCCCAAAATATTTGGAAAAAGCGCTCTTAAATCGTAATAATTGGAAGACAAATCATCAAACCTACCATCCATTGCAAAGTTGTTGTCAGAAATGTTAAAAAGGTTTTTAAAGTTGATATCACCATAAATACGGGTTTGAGAACTCGTGGTGAGTTTGAGGTTGTTGGCCTGCAAGTCATTCAAAGTTCCAGAAAGGTTAACGTTGAGTTTAGCGAGTTGGGTGGTTCCAAATTCATTGTAAAACGTATTGAGCTCATCAAGCATTATTTCAGAATCCTTAAAATTGGCATCTACCCTTACCTTGTTGGTGAAATCCTTAAAATCTGTAATGTTATAACTAAATTGCACATTTCCCTTGAGATTGGAATTTGGGGTTCTTATACTTAAACGGTCAAAATATAAATGCTCTTTTGTATACTCAAAATCGGCCACCATATTCTTGATGACCAAACCACGACTGTCAATAAATGCAAAAGTGTTGATCCGGGCGCTAACATCACTGCCATTGATAACGAAATTGGTTGCGTTGAGATATAATTTATCAAATTCGATGATGGTTGGTGTTGCTTTGTTTTCGTCAATCATGCGAAACACGCCATCGTATATTGACACATCACTCGATGAAAACAGAAAGGTCTTTATTTCTTCTTTAGGATTGTCTTCATCAAATTTTGCTACAAATACATCCAAATTCGATTTTGGTTCACCTTCATAAGTCTTTATATTGAATGTCAATTCATTGATAATGACGTCGCCAAAAATCAATTTTCCATTATAAAGGTTCCTAAAACTTAAGATGGACGTGTTGAGTTC
>JBGSXJ010000205.1:0-1862 GCA_041751535.1 Aquaticitalea sp. | reverse complement strand
TGGATTTTTAACTGAACTCGAAAAAATTATTCAAGATAGAAAAGACAATGCAAACGCTTCAGAATCCTATATCGCTTCATTATTTGAAAAAGGGATGAACAAAATAGCCCAAAAAGTAGGTGAGGAGGCCATCGAAGTTGTTATTGAAGCCAAAGACACAAACGACGAATTGTTTTTAAATGAAAGTGCTGATTTGTTGTTTCACTATTTGATTTTACTTCAAGCCAAAGGATTTAAACTCGATGATATCGTAGGAATACTTAAAGAACGTCATTGATTATTTTGGGTTCCTGAAACGATTTTATGATCAACAGTCCACAGATTAGAGTCACTATAGTAAGTCCTATTGCCAATCCGTTGTTGCCATAGATAAAATTTCCTATTGCAAATAAGGCACAGTACACACCAATCACACCACAGAAAAAACCAAGGATTTTCATACCGAAACCTTTAAATTTAGAGTCATTCCCAAAAATAAGACTGTTAAAGGAATTCAATGTTTCGGCATCTGATGGTTTTGTCATTAAGGTAACTACAATCCAACCGATAGTGGTAATAACGACCCCAACGACCAATTGCCAATAGACAGCAATATCGACCCAAGGTGTTTCCATTTTTCCATTTATGAAAAAGAAGGCTGCTATAAGAAACGAGATCAACATAGCCGCAATCTCACTATACGGATTGATCCGACTCCAGAACCATCTTAAAATAAACAGCAAACCCGTTCCTGCACCAATGGACAGCAATAGATTAAATCCATCTCTCGCTTCCTCCAGCACCAACGCCAAAAGCGCAGCAAAAACCATCATTACAACGGTAGAAATTCGAGCAACTGCAACTTGCTCTTTATCCGTGGAATGGGGTCTTACAAATCGAGCATAAAAATCGTTCACAACATAAGAACTTCCCCAATTGAGATGCGTGGAAATGGTACTCATAAAGGCAGCAATTAATGATGTCACCACAATTCCCAATAGACCAGCAGGCAAAAATGTAAGCATCGCTGGATAGGAGAGATCATTTTTCACAAAGGCAGGATTTAGGTTTGGAAATGCTGCTTGAAGACTTTCTATATTTGGATATATAACAATAGATGCCAAACCGATAATAATCCATGGCCAAGGACGCAAAGCATAATGCGCAAAATTAAAAAAAAGTGTCGCCCAAGTGGCGTGCTTTTCATTTTTTGCAGCGAGCATTCGTTGCGCAATATATCCACCGCCACCAGGTTCTGCACCAGGATACCAAACGCTCCACCACTGCACAGCGAACGGAACGATCAATAAAGGAATCAATAATTCGGGCTTTGAAAAGTCGGGCAACATCGCAGTTTTGGCAGCAACAGCTGGTGTCGAAAGCAGTTTTTGAATGCCTCCAATTTCAGGCATATTTACAATGTATATTGTCGCCCAAATACTACCGACCATCGCAATGATAAATTGAACAAAGTCAGTCAGCAAAACACCTTTTAATCCACCGAAAGCAGAATAAATGACGACTACAGGAGATGCGATTAAAAGTACTTCCCACGAGGATAGCCCAAACATGACATGCCCAATTTTGATGGCCGCCAAACACACATTTGCCATGATGACAATATTGAAGAAAACGCCTAAATAAATGGCTCTAAAACCTCTTAAAAACGCAGCGCTTTTTCCGCTGTAGCGCAATTCATAAAACTCCAAATCGGTCGTGATCCCACTTTTTCGCCATAAACGAGCATAAAAGAAAACCGTCAGCATTCCTGTGAGCAAAAAGCTCCACCAAATCCAGTTTCCAAAAACACCATCTTCCCTAATTACGCCAGCTACAAAATTCGGCGTATCGGCAGCAAAGGTGGTTGCAACCATACTCACACC
>JBGSXJ010000204.1:0-4598 GCA_041751535.1 Aquaticitalea sp. | reverse complement strand
TTACAGAATTTTGCCGCTACACCTCTTTTAGCATATATAAGATTTGGTAAATGGAATGATATTTTAACCTATCCAAAACCAAATGATGGAATCAAACATTTAAAGCTCATTTGGCATTATGCAAGAGGAATTGCCTTTATTAAAAAGCATAATATTAAGGAAGCCGAAGAAGAACTTGATGCCATTGCCGAAATTATAAAAGACCCAGAGATGGAAACCCTTATTGCTACGGGTTTTGATAATGGAACATCCATTGCAAGCTTGGCTTTTGAAGTAGTTGCTGGCGAATTGGCTGCTGAAAAAGGGAAATTGGAATCCGCTATTGCGCATCTTGAAAAAGCTGTTGAATTGGAAGACAACTTAATCTATAATGAGCCATCGGCATGGTATATTCCACCAAGACAGAATTTAGGAGCTGTATTAATGAAAGCCCAAAAATATGCAGCTGCAGAAAAAGTTTATAAAGCAGATTTGGAAGTTTTAAGACAAAATGGTTGGTCATTAATGGGCTTATACCAAAGTTTGAAAGCGCAAGGAAAGTCCGCGGAAGCAAAAAAAATAAAAAAAGAGTTTGACAAAGCTTGGCAGGAATCAGATATTGAAATTCATACATCAATTTTATAGGGAATTTTATCATTTTAAACCCTATTTAAGTTATGATTTCCTTCTAAAAATTTATCTTTGATAAAATTCAACTTTTAAAAAAGATACCCTTCTTCACAGGAAATACGTATGACGGACAACATTATTCTTATTCTAGCCATTCTAATTTCTGCAGGTATTGGAGCTTATATTGGCATCACCATTTCTAAATTAAAAAGCAAAAGTGAGCAAAGCACGTTGGAAGAACGGAATGCCAATCTGCAGCAACAATTGAATGATGCAAAATTGCAATCTGAATTGGATATTGAAAGAATTCAAAAGAATTATACCGAGCAATTGGCGGGTTTCAAAGATTCAATCAATAAAATTGAAATTGACCGTGAAGATATCCGTCGTGAAAAGGAAATGCTTCATTCTGAATTGACAAGGACACAAACAGAATTCGAAAACCTTTCGGAAAAAAACCAGGAACAAAAAGCAGAAGTTGAAAAGCTTCAGGAAAAATTCACCAAGGAATTTGAAAATCTTGCCAATAAGATTTTGGATGAAAAGTCGAGCAAATTCACCCTTCAGAATAAAGAAAACATTGATGCCATCCTTAAACCACTTCAAGATAAAATCCAAAATTTTGAAAAACGCGTTGAAGAAACCAATAAAGAAGACATCACCCGTACTGCCGATTTGCGAAGAGAGATTATTGGATTGAAAGATTTGAATGAGCAGATGAGTAAAGAGACCACCAACCTCACCAAGGCTCTAAAAGGCGATACAAAAATGCAAGGTAACTGGGGCGAACTTGTATTGGAGCGTGTTCTTGAGCGTAGCGGACTGCAAAAAGACAGCGAATATTTTGTACAGCAAAGCTTTACCACAGATGAAGGACGTCGTGTTATGCCAGATATTATCATCCATTTGCCTGGAAACAAAAAGTTGGTTGTTGACTCCAAAGTCTCTCTTGTTGCCTACGAGCGCTACATCAATGAGCTCGATGACAATGAAAAACCATCACATTTAAAAAACCATTTGCTTTCGGTCAGAAAAAGAGTGGCCGAATTGAGCGATAAGAATTACCACCAACTCTATGAGATGGAAAGCCCGGATTTTGTGTTGTTGTTCATTCCGATTGAATCGGCTTTTGCCATTGCCTCCATGGAATATCCTGCACTCTATTCTGATGCCTTTGAACGTAATATCATTATCGTTACACCAACCACGCTATTGGCGGTATTAAAAACCATAGACAGTATGTGGCAAAACGAAAAACAAAAGGAGAATGCCATTGAGATTGCCACGCAAGCCGGACGATTATATGATGCATTTGTAAACTTAACCGAAGAATTGATTAAAGTAGGAAATCAAATAGGAACCGTTCAAAAATCCTATGAAAATGCGATGGTTAAACTCACCGGAAAAGGGAACCTTATCAAACGTGTTGAGAATTTAAAGGCATTAGGCGCCAAAGCCAGTAAAGAGCAAAATGAAAAGCTGTTGAAGCGTGCCAATGACGACGATTAATAGATGAATACGATGCCAAATTTCAAACCCATAGAAGCCTCAAGAATCACCATTTCTGAATTGATGCAACCCTCCTACTCCAACTTTAACGGAAAAATTCACGGTGGTTACATTCTTAATTTGATGGATCAGATTGCCTTTGCATGTGCTTCCAAACATTCAAAAACCTATTGTGTCACCGCGTCTGTTGATACGGTTGATTTTTTGAATCCGATTGAGATTGGGGAACTGGTCACTATGAAAGCTTCAGTGAATTTTGTAGGCAATACCTCTATGGTCGTTGGCATACGAGTGGAAGCAGAAAATATACGGACTGGTGTGATAAAACACTGCAATTCGTCTTTCTTTACGATGGTTGCCAAAAATGATAACGGCGAATCTGTTGCTGTGCCTGGGTTGATCTTAAAAAATATTGTAGATATCAAACGGTTTTTAAAAGCCATAAAGCGTGCTGAAACCAAGAAATCGAGAAGTCTAGAATTTGATGACGATGCATTTTTGCATGAAAATTACCTTCATATTTTGGAGGAACACAAAGTGAAAATCGAACTTTCGAATTGAATAGCACACAGTTCGATGATATGTAACTATATCATTTAATTACATGATACTTGGATTTATCACTTAAAAACGTGATATTTGTATTTATCACTTAAAAACGTGATATTTTTTAAAACAACTTACTAATTACAACATATGATTAGCGTCATTACCGGAGATATCATCAAATCAAGAAACACAAAAAGCCCAGAACAGTGGCTCAACGTCCTAAAAGATGCGCTCTCTTATCTTGAAAGCGATACAAACTATTGGGACATTTACAGAGGCGACAGTTTTCAGATAGAATTAAAAAACAGCTCCGAAAGTTTTATGGCAGCTGTGTACATCAAGGCTTGCATAAAAACAATCAAAGGATTGGATGTACGTTTGGCTATAGGTATTGGCAACAAAAGCTTTGAAGGCAAAACGGTAACGGAATCCAATGGCGAAGCTTTTTTATTTTCGGGAGAAACCTTGGAAACCCTCAAAAAAGAAAAGCAAAATTTGCGCATTAAAACCACAAATAATTCCATCAACGAGGAATTGAATCTGTATTTTAAATTGGCATTGATTCCTATGGATCATTGGACTACCAATTCTGCGGAAATCGTTAAATTGAGCATTGAAAATCCAGAAGCTTTGCAGGAAACCTTGGGCAAAACTTTGGGAATCAATCAAAATGCGGTTAGCAGCCGCCAAAAACGCGCGTATTTAGAAGCCATTTTTGAATTGGACCAAATGTACCGACAAAAACTAAAGCAACTGCCATGATCATACTTATCAAGCTCCTATTGGCACATCTGATAGGCGATTTTTTTCTACAACCTGAAAAATGGGTCAATGAAAAGGAAACGAAAAAATTAAAATCCCCAAAACTCTATATCCATGTTGCGATACATGTTGTACTTCTATTATTACTGCTATGGGATATCACGTTGTGGCCCTTAATCTTGGCCATTGGAATAATACATTTGATGATTGATGGGATTAAACTAGTTTTTCAAACCAAAAAAACCAAACGTTTTTGGTTTTTCATCGACCAGGCATTGCATATGGTTTCTATCATTATGGCCTATATGTTTCTAGTCGAAAACGATTTAGATGTGGAAATATTCTTTACACAGCAATCACTTCTTTTATGTGTTTGTTTGCTGTTCTTAACGCAGCCCGTTTCCATCATTATGAAAACCATTTTTAGCAAATGGAACATATCCAAATTGACAGAAGGCAACGAGTCGTTAAAAGATGCCGGAAAATATATCGGCATTTTAGAACGACTCTTGGTATTTGTATTTGTTATTTTAGATCATTGGGAAGCCGTAGGGTTTTTGATTACTGCCAAATCGGTCTTTAGATTTGGGGACCTGAAAGAATCCAAACACAGAAAACTTACCGAGTATATTTTAATAGGTACATTGATTAGCTTTGGAATTGCCATAGTGATAGGCATTATATATCTTTATGCCAATACATTGATGCCATAGGCATAACCATTAAAAAAAATACTACTTACTCAAATACATTTTACGCCTCGAATATAGGTTATAAAACTCATCATCTTTTAAACTGTCAATGAATAGGATACTTTCTCCTGTACTTTTCATTTCTGGTCCGAGTTTTTTATTCACATTTGGAAATTTATTAAAGGAAAACACAGGTTGCTTTATGGCAAAACCTTCCAATTGTGGATTGAATTTAAAATCTGTGACTTTCTTCTCGCCCAACATTACTTTCGTAGCATAGTTGACGTATGGTTCCTTATAAGCTTTTGCTATGAATGGCACGGTACGAGAAGCTCTTGGATTGGCTTCAATTATATAAACCATATCATCTTTTATGGCAAACTGAATGTTAATCAGTCCTACAGTGTTTAATGCCAAGGCAATTTTTTTGGTATGATCTTTTATCTGTTGCATTACAAATTCGCCCAAATTAAATGG
>JBGSXJ010000203.1:0-1644 GCA_041751535.1 Aquaticitalea sp. | reverse complement strand
ACAAGTTGGTTTGCACGTTTTAGCTCCAAAGTAACTCTTCCTGCAAAAATAGATTGGCAAACAAATGCTTTTTACAGTGGACCACAAGAAAATGCTCAAACTAAAAATGAGGGTATATTTTCACTTGACTTGGCTTTCAGTAAAGAGATTTTCAAGAATAATGCTACAATTTCTCTAAACGTCAGGGATTTATTGAACTCCAGAATTAGAAGATCATTGACAACCACCGAATTTTTCAATCAGGAAAGTGAATTTCAATGGAGACAACGTCAAATCACTTTATCGCTAATCTACCGTTTTAACCAGCAGAAAAAACAACAACGTGAGCGTGGTGGAAATGGTAATGGTGAAGATTTTGAATTTGAAGGATAACTATTTAAAAAGGATAACTATTTAAAGTTAAAACGACATCCAATTAATATAAAAAGGAAGCCAATCGGCTTCCTTTTCTGTTTTGTTCTTTATATTGTTTTAACATTTTCGCTACCTAATATTAGTAAACGAAATTAGTGTGATGCCGCTTCTCTTTTTGCTTTGCGTTCTGCTCTCATTTCATTGAAGCGTTCTATCGACGATCCTAAAATCCAATAAGGAACAACAAAGGTTATTAAAAATATCATTAACCAAAACCCAATGGTCAAAATGGTCAAAAATGCTAAAAATCCTAAATATTGGTCAAATTCAAACATATTAAGTGTGCTTAATTTATATAATAGCAAAGATAAGAGAAACGATTTTGTTATACAATAGCATAAAGTAGTTTTATCAACAAGGTTTTCAAGAAAATCAATTCCCTTTAACAAAAAGACAGATATGTATCGTTTTAGCATAATTTCAATAAACTAAATCAAATAAGAAAAAAATTACTTCAGATAAATATTTGTGACCAACTGAGAGACCGTAGGATGATCGCTTCCTCCAGCAGGCTCGATCGTAATGTTTAAAGATTCTGCATTGGCAATATAAGTCACGGCCATCATGTCTTTATTTTCATCAATAACTCCCATGTTTATCATCACACCTTCTACATCGGCCCACATCTGGTAATCATGATCTTTGGCTAATGGCGGCAATTGTTTCGTATTGATAACAACAGTTTTATCAGTATTATTGACATAACTAATTACAGTTGCATTTGGCATTGTTGCATTTCCTTTTAAAACGTATTTCTGTGTTTCAGGATCGTTTATAGTGGCATACCAGGTATTGGTTTCTATCAAAGCTTCGTTCAAATTTTCAAGATCATCGTTAAGTTTTGCGTTGTTTTCTTCAACGATCTCCAATGCTTCTTTTGTGGCGTTCAATTCCGAATATAGATAAATTGAACCAACCAAAAGTAATGCCGCTATACTTGCAGCGATACCCAAATAGTATGATTTAGGTTTATTGGAATCCAAGGTTACTGTTTTATTTCCTGATCCAGAAATGGTCTTTAACAGTTGACTTTTTACAGATTTGGGTGCGTCAATTCCATTTTCTATAGCTAGATTTTCAAAATCAGTTTCAATCTGTTCCATTTGCTTTCTCAAATCGGGATGTTGACTCAAAGCATTCTCTACCTGCTTCTGCTCACTCAAATTGAGTTCGCCAAGCACGTATTGCTCTAAAATACCATTGTCTAGTATGTAAGTCTTGTCCATCATT
>JBGSXJ010000202.1:0-17767 GCA_041751535.1 Aquaticitalea sp. | reverse complement strand
TAGCGTTTGAAAAATACGGCTGACATTAGCATTTTGTAGGGCAAAACCCATTTGGATTCCTAAAAACCCGAAACTCATGTTCCAGATTTCCCAAAATCCGAGTGAACGCTTTTTCATTTATAGTATGTTTAAATTACTACTATTGATAAGCGAAAAAACTTATCAAAACTTAAGGTGAGAAGTGAAAATATAAGTTTTGATAATACTTGAATAAGGCGTAAATATACTAAAGTTTTTAAATATAAATGTTAAATTAATTATTTGGTGGATTCTCGTTCGATAAGATTAGTTTCAATGACTATAGTTTCAAAGAATTCTTCCTCTTCTTCGTTTTCAAGCTTGTTGATAAGCAAATCTGCTGCCTTTTCGCCCATCTGCTGACCATGTTGGCTCACCGTTGTCAAACTTGGAGTCGCATGTTTGGATAGGACTCCATCCGTAAAACCAATAAACTGAATGTCATCGGGAATCTTCAGCCCCATTTTACGTGCTACCTTCATGGCGATGATGGCATATAATTCGTTGACGGCAAATACACCATCAATGTTTTGATTCTCTTTAAATAAGGATTCAATTTCCACCTCCAGTGAATCTAAATGATCTTCAGACACCAATTCATCATCAACCTTTAAAATTAATTTGGCATCTGGACTCATTTTGTACTCTTCCAAAGCCTGGAGGTAACCTTGCGTTCTTAATCTGCCTACACTGACGTAATCTTTTGTGGTAATAATCGCGACATTTTTACAACCATTGCGTAACAATTTATCAACGGCATTTTTGGAGCCTTTCATATCATCAATAATGACTTTATCGCAGTTAATTTCATGGATGACCCTATCAAACATCACAATGGGCATCCCTTGACTTATTGTTTCGTTAAAGTGGTGATAATCTTGCTGCTGTAATGTTTCTTTTGCAATGGAAAGAATAAATCCATCGATGCTTCCGTTGGCTAACATTTGCATGTTGATGACCTCTTTTGCAAACGATTCGTTAGACAGACCTACGATGACGTTATATCCACGTTTGTTGGCGACCAGCTCAATACCTTGTATGACTTTAGAGAAAAAATGGTGTACAATTTCGGGTATGATAACACCTATGGTTTTCGTTTTCCGGTTTTTTAGGCTTAATGCGATGTTATTGGGCCTGTAGTTGTACAGTTTAGCAAATGCCTGCACTTTTTCTCGTGTGTCCTCACTTATTTCAATACTGTTTCGCAATGCTTTAGAGACGGTAGAAATAGAAACGTCAAGTTCCTTTGCAATTTGTTTGAGTGTAATTTTTCTTTTCATTCTGTATTTATAAACGGTTCAATTTAGGAATATAAGTCGAATTAATTACTTTTGCAATTCCGAAGTTAACATCAAAGCTATTATTAAATTGGTAATTTGATAATTATTGCGTATTTTCATTGCAATCTAGTCAATTATAAAAAAGTTTTTAACACGAAAACGTTTTCGCTCGCCAAATAAAAGGGTCTTACAATGAAGATACCTAAAATTTACATAGATTTAACCCGAGAAGTGAAAATATATAGAATTTTAAAAGCAACTAACTCTTAAGAATAGTGTATGAAAACATTTTTAAATAGTCTATTATTATTGTCATTGTTATTTCCCTCAATATTGATGTCACAAACATCGGTCTCGGGAGTTATAACTGAAGGCTCCAGCGGATTGCCAGTGCCTGGCGTTAATGTCATCATTAAGGGAACTAGCACGGGAACAACAACCGATTTTGACGGAAGATATACGATAACTGTCAACACAGGAGACGTACTTGTATTTTCTTATGTAGGATACAGAACGCAAGAAATTGCATATACCAACCAAACTTCTTTAAATATTTCATTGGCAGAGGATGCGGCAGCGCTTGATGAGGTTGTGGTTATTGGGTATGGTACTACCACTATAAAGGATGCCACTGGATCGTTGGATAAAATTGATTCGGAATCGTTCAACAAGGGAGCCATTGTGTCACCTGAAAACCTTTTGGCAGGTAAATCTGCTGGTGTGCGAATTACATCCTCATCTGGGGCTCCAGGATCTGGTGCAGAAATAAGAATCAGAAATGGTGGTTCTTTAAGTGCCAACAATAGTCCATTGATCGTTGTGGATGGTGTCCCTTTAAGTGGAGGGAGTATAAACGCTATCAACCCAAATGAGATTGAAAGCTATACCATCCTTAAAGATGCATCTGCAACTGCCATTTACGGATCGCGTGCAACTGCGGGTGTTGTTATCATTACCACTAAAAAGGGTAGAACGAATGCCCCATTGCAAGTAGAATATGATCTGCAAGTTTCAGCAGGTCAAATCATTGATAAAGTAGACGTTTTGAGTGCTGATCAATTTAGACAATTTATTATCGATAATGGCGGTGACGAGAATTTATTGGGCAACTCCAGAACGGACTGGCAAGATCAGATTTATGAAACTGCCGAGGGTGGTATTCATAACTTAACAGTATCTAAAGGTTTTGAGAACAGCTCCATAAGGGTTAACTATAACCTTGCAAATCAAAATGGTGTTTTAATGACCTCTCAATACAGAAGAAATGCTTTAAACCTCAATTATGAGCATCGCTTGTTTAAAGATCATTTGAGAGTGAATGTCACTTCAAAAGGAAGTTTGGTAGACAATCGTTTTGCTGATGAGGGTGCCATTGGAAGCGCGCTCTTCTTTGACCCTACACAAGCTGTTGAAGGCAATTATGGGGGTTATTTTGAATTTGAAGATGAAGACGGTGTTAGAAATCTTGCGCCTAGAAACCCTGTTTCGTTATTGATGTTAAGAGATAACAGACAACGTGCCAAAAGAAATATTTCTAACCTTCAACTGGATTATAAATTTCATTTTTTACCTGAATTACGCTTTAACGTGAACGCTGGTTTTGATTACGAAGAATATGATGGTAGGTATTTCACTAATCCATCAGCTGGTTTCAATAACCTAAATAGTGGACAATTTCCTTCAGAAGGAACTTATTTTGGCACCAACAAAAACAGACTTTTAGATCTATACTTCAATTATAAAAAAGATTTAAATTCAGCAGTAACTAGAGTTGATATTACAGCAGGACATACGTATCAAAGATTTTACAATTTAGGTGAATCCCGAGATTTGAATACTGGTACAGGTAACTTTGATGAAGTAGTCCCTCCATCACCTTTCCAATTGATTTTGGAATCATACTTTGGAAGAGCTGAATTCACTTTAGCTAATAAATATATATTTACGGGAACTTACAGAAGGGATATTACATCGAGATTCTCTCCTGATAATAGAAACGGCAATTTCCCATCAGCTGCATTTGCTTGGTTGGCTTCCGATGAAGATTTCTTAAAAGATTCTCAAACCTTGAGCAATTTAAAAATGAGATTCAGTTGGGGTATAACAGGCCAGCAAGCTATTGGTGGTTCTTTCCCATATTTAGGTGTTTATAGCCAAAGTAATATACAGGCACAATACCAATTCGGAAATCAATTTTTTCCAACCATCAGACCAGAGGGTTACAACGAAAACATTAAATGGGAAGAAGCTACTATGTACAACGTGGGTCTAGATTATGGTCTTTTTGGAAATAAAGTCACAGGAACCATAGACTTATACCACAGAAAGAATAAAGATTTATTGCAATTTGCTCCAGTGCCAGCAGGAAGTAATCTTGAAAATTTCCTTGATCAAAATGTGGGTGAAACTGTCAGTAGAGGTATTGAATTAGGTCTTAATTTTTCTCCTGTCAGAAATGACAATTTTAGATGGGATGTTAATGCCAACTTCACGTTGAGTGACGTTGAGATTACAAAACTTAATTTGGTTGATGCTCCTGGCTCTATTGGAACTCCAACAGGACCTGGTCTATCAGGCGGTGTTGGAAACTTAATCCAAATCAATACTGTTGGATTTGAACCTAACGCATTTTATGTCTTTAAGCAAGTCTATGATGCTAATGGACAACCTTTGGAAAATGTTTATGTGGATTTAAATGGGGATAATATCATTAACGATAATGACAAGTATAGATATCAGTCACCTACTCCTGATGCGTTCTTTGGTTTTACATCGTATATGAATTATAAAAACTTGGATTTTAGCTTTACCTTGAGAGGAAGTTTAGGGAATTATATGTATAATAACTTTAAATCCGCTAATGGATATGGTCAAGCTATCTTAAACCAAGTAGGCAACCAGCATTATGGTAACGGTAGTACAGACGTTCTAAATACAGGTTTTATGGAAAATCAACAGTTTTCTGATTTATACGTGGAAGATGCTTCCTTTATGAAACTCGACAACATCTCATTGGGTTATAATATCCCTTTTGAAAAAATTAAATTTCGCGCTTCATTAACCGCTCAAAACGTTTTCGTAATTACCGAATATTCCGGTTTGGATCCAGAAATTGCGAGTGGTGTTGACAACAACGTTTACCCTAGGCCAAGAACTTTTGTTCTAGGATTGAACTTTATATTTTAAAAAAAGAACTATTAAAAGAAAAAAATTATGTTAAACAAATTAAAAAAAACGACGCTATTGGTTCTTGGTTTTTTGGCTATCGTTTCTTGTACAAAAGAAATTGATGAGCTTAGACCTATTAACCAAGCTACCGCTGATGAAGTGTTTGATGATCCAGCATCATACAAATCCTTTTTAGCGAAAATCTACGCAGGTATTGCCTTAAGTGGGCAACAAGGACCTGCAGGTAATCCTGATATTGCAGGACTTGATGAAGGGTTCTCCAACTATTTGCGTTTGTATTGGTATTTGACGGAATTAACTACCGATGAAGCCATCATAGGATGGAACGACGGAACAATTAAAGACCTTCATTACCAAAATTGGACGGCAGGTAATGAGTTTATTAGTACGATGTACGCCAGAATTTTTTATCAAACCAGTTTGTGTAATGAATTTATAAGACAAACTACTGATGAAAAACTCAATGAAAGAGGTGTCGAGGCAAGTTTACAAGCTGACATTCAAATTTTCAGGGCAGAGGCTCGTTTTATGAGGGCGTTAAGCTTTTATCACGCATTGGACTTTTTTAGAAATGTTCCTTTTACCACAGAAAATGACCCCGTTGGTGCCTTCTTGCCAACCCAAACGAATGCACAAGACCTGTTCAACTACGTTGAATCAGAATTATTGGCAATCGAAGGTGATCTTGTTGATGCTGGTCAAAATGAATACGCCCGTGCTGACAAAGCTGCTGCTTGGATGCTGTTAGCGAAATTATATCTCAATGCAGGAATATATGTTGGAACAGATAGATATACCGATGCGAGAATTCAATCAGAAAAAGTAATTAATTCAAATCAATATTCTTTAGAAGGAAATTATGAGCATCTGTTTTTAGCGGATAATGATCAATCTAATGAGATCATTTTCCCTATAGCATTTGATGGTCTTTTTACACAAGCATATGGAGGCATGACGTTTATGGTACATGCGCCTGTTGGCGGTAGTATGAGCGCGGCAGCTTTTGGTATCAATGGTGGCTGGGCAGGTGTTAGAACTACCAGCGCATTTGTTGAAAAATTTCCAGGAATGGAAAATTCCGACGATGGACGCGAATTATTTTACACCACAGGTCAATCTTTGCAAATCAACAATGTGTCAGCCTTTAACAACGGTTATGCAATTGCTAAATATAAAAATGTCGACAGAAACGGTAATGCAGGATCTGATCCAACGGGTGATTTTCCAGATACTGATTTTCCAATGTTTAGATTGGCAGATGCTTATTTAATGTATGCTGAAGCAAATTTAAGAGGTGGTGGTGGTTCATTGACTACTGCTGTAGGTTACATTAACCTTTTAAGGGAAAGAGCTTATGGAAATGCGAGTGCAAACATTACAAGTGGAGAATTAACATTAAATTTCATAATAGATGAAAGAGCTCGCGAATTGTACTGGGAATGTCACAGAAGAACAGATCTCGTGCGTTTCAATCAGTTCACTGAAAACGGTGTTTGGCCTTGGAAAGGAAATGTTCCTGGAGGCACTACCACTTCGTCTTTTAGAAATTTATTTCCGATTCCAACATCAGATTTAAGTGCTAATCCTAATTTACAACAAAATCCAGGTTATTAATTATAAAAAAATATAGTGATGAAAAAAATTAAAATATTATTAGTATTATTTATAGCCGTTTTAGGCTTCAATTCATGTTCAGAAGATCCAATAACATTCACCGCTCAAGAACCAGGTGCATTTAGTTTTACAAACACTTTTTCTTCTCAATACGTTTTAACTCCTGCAACATCAGGAAATTTAGGCGAGCGATTCACTTGGGAGCGTGCAGATTTTGATGTTCCTACCGCTGTAACTTATGATTTGCAAAGCTCTGTATCGGGAGATTTTAGTGATATGAATGTTGAAGGAAGCACGGCAGGAAACTCAATCGCAATTACTGTTGGTAACTTATTATCTCTTGCAGCACAAGCTGGTTTAGATAATGACCCAAATACTGAAAACCCTAACACAGGACAAGTATGGTTTAGATTAAGAGCTTATATTGGAACAGGGGAATTGGAAAGTTTTTCTGCAGCTCAACCCCTTACTTTAGTGCTTCCAGAAAATACGGAAGTTTTAGCTGTCTGTGATTTAGACGCACTTTATGCTGTTGGCGCTGGTATTGCCACTGCTGGCTGGGATTGGGGAAATCCTGCTGTTTTTGCATGTACAGGAACAGGAGTATATTCCGGAAATGTTGAATTGAATAATGGTGGAGCTCTTGATAATTCAAACTTTAGATTCTTTACTGTAGCAACCGATTGGGGTTCAGGACAAAACTATCCGTTTTTTGCAGATGCCGGTTACACCATAGATTCAAATCTAGTAAATGCCATGGATGGCGATTCAAACTTCGCATTTGTGGGAACTTCTGGACTTTATAGTTTAGAAATCGACACTGTAAACAAAACCATTACATTGGGAGACCCACAAGCTGGTGGCGCATGTGAAGTAGATATTTTGTATGGCGTAGGTGCTGGTTTGCCAACTGCTGGTTGGAATTGGGCGACGCCTGTTGAATTAATGTGTTCAGCTGACGGTGTTTGGTCAGGTAATGTATCCTTTCAAAACAATGGTGGGGCTGACAACAACTTCAGATTCTTTACCGAGGCCACCAATTGGGATTCAGGAAGAAACTATCCTTTCTATGCAGATGCTGGTTATACGATAGATCCGAATTTAGTGAACGCCATGGATGGTGACTCTAACTTTGCCTTTGTTGGAACTACCGGGATTTATTTTCTGACTATAAACACAGTTACTAAAGTGATTACTTTAGAATAATAGTTATTTAAATCACATAGTATCAATTTTAATATACAAGAAAAGGCTATGCAAAAACATAGCCTTTTCTTTCTAAAAAAAAATGTCATGAAATATTTTTTACAATTTTTATTTTTACTCACTTTAACGATTCCCAGCTTTGGACAAGTTCAAACTGCAAACTTCTCTATAAGCCCAGCCTCATTTAATGAAGATGAATCAATAACCATTACGGTTTCTGGCGTCAATCCAACCATTTGGAATGCTGGACAACCCGACAACATCTATCTATGGGCATGGCGAAGGGATCAAAATGGTAATTACATTGAGGACTCCCCAAACAACGGGGTTTGGACCAGTTCCAGTGAAGTCCAAAAAATGACTAATAACGGTAATGGAACTTACAGCTATACTTTAACTCCAACTACATTTTTCGGAACCACCAATATTGTATCAATGGGAATGTTGGTGAAAGCTAAAGATGGAACTGGTGATAAGAAATCTCAAGATTTTATCACCGCTGTCGGAAAAGTTCAGGTAACCATAAACAACCCAACTTCGAACCCCGTGGTAGTAAGCTCAGGCGGAAGCCTTCCCATTTCAGCTGTTATGAGAGTACAAGGAAATACCGTAGTAGGCGCCTTTCAGGTTTTTCTAAATAACACACAAATCGCTTCAGGGAATGGATTCCCGACTTATTCCACGACTTTAACCAATCTTACAACAAGTGGAGTGATAAAAGTGGTTGGAACTCCTCAAGGATCAACCGATACTGGTGAAAAATCAATCGATCTTATTATAGCACCTACAGTAACAACACAAGCTGTACCTTCAGGAATGATTGATGGTATCAACTATAACACCTCAGACCCTACAAAAGCCACTTTGGTCGTAAATGCTCCAGGAAAGGAATTCGTATATGTTGCGGGAAGCTTTAACAATTACCAACGCAATAGTACATATCTCATGAAGAAAGACCCAACCTCTACTGCATCTTCAAACAAGTTTTGGATTGAATTGACCGGTCTTACGCCTAATCAAACTGAAACATATCAGTATTGGGTCTATGATACAAATCCGGTAGCAAATTCACCTGCAGAGGTTAAAACGGCCGATCCTTTTTCGACTTTAGTCTTATCACCTTTTGATGATCCTGGTATCCCATCATTATCGTACCCAAACCTTCCCGCTTATCCTTCAGGACAAGAACGTGAAGTGTCTGTTCTTAAAACCGGCCAAGCACCCTATAATTGGCAAGTAACCAATTTTAACAAACCAAAGAAAGAAGATTTAATTATTTACGAAGTACTTATTCGTGATTTTGATGCCAACAGAAATTATCAGTCTTTGATAGATAGAATTGACTATTTCAAAAATCTTAAAGTGAATGCCATTCAACTTATGCCAATCATGGAATATGAAGGTAACGAAAGTTGGGGTTATAATACGGCATTTCACATGGCATTGGACAAATATTATGGTACAGAAAATAAGCTTAAAGAGTTTGTTGATCTTTGCCATCAAAACGGCATTGCGGTCATTCTTGACCTTGCGCTTAACCATGCCTTCGGAAGAAATCCAATGGTGCGTATGTGGATGAATGATCCAGATGGTGATGGATGGGGTCCGCCAAGCTCTGAAAGCCCGTACTTTAATCAAGTCGCAACACATTCGTATAGCGTAGGAGATGATTTTAACCATCAAAAAGCAATGACCCAAAATTATGTGCAACGCGTTGTTAAACACTGGATACAAGAATTTAAGATCGATGGATTCCGTTGGGATTTAACCAAAGGTTTTACTCAAAATTGCACAGCGAGCAATGAAGGTTGCACAAATTCTTATCAACAAGACAGGGTTGATATTCTTAAGGCTTATGCAGATTATTCTTGGTCTTTAGATCCTAACCATTATGTTATTTTTGAGCATTTGGGATCTGAAAATGAAGAAAAAGAATGGGCAAATTATCGATTCAACGAGGGTAAAGGTATTATTATGTGGGGTAAAATGACCGAGCAGTACAACCAACTTACAATGGGATTTAATTCCAATAACAATATCAACGGTGTTGGCCATAAATCGCGTTCACAATTTTTGGGAGCACGTGTTATGGGCTACGCAGAAAGTCACGATGAAGAGCGTTTGATGTATAAAAACCTGACTTTTGGTAATAATTCCAATGGATCCCATAATGTGAGGAACCTAAATACCGCCTTGTCTAGAATGTCAGCTCTTGGCGCTATAACCATTCCAATACCTGGCCCTAAAATGATTTGGCATTTTGGTGAACTTGGGATGGAAAATTCCATTTTTACGTGCAATAACGGAACCGTTAACGAACCTGGAGGCACTGATGGTGATTGCAAATTGGACACCAAACCACAACCGCAATGGACGCAAAACTGGTTGGGAAATACCAATAGAAACAAAATATACAACGATTGGGCAAGAATGATTCAACTTAAAAAAGAGGAAGTAGTTTTTGAAGGTGATTATGATATCAATTCAGGAAATACCCTGACTCCTAAAATTTATGTATATGACAACAACTTGCCATCAACGCAACTCAAAAATGTAGTTGTACTTTCCAATTTTGATGTGTCAAGCCAGAATGTAACGCCCAATTTCCCTTATACAGGTATATGGTACGACTTGATGGATCCTACAGGCAATACCACCATAAACGTCACCAATACAACAACACCTATTAGCATTGCAGCAGGACAATTTAGAATGTTTGGAAACCAAGCATCTACTTTGAGCCTAGACGATGTGGATTTAGGGTCGCAATTTAAAATATATCCAAACCCAGTAAACAATGCGTTCTATATCAATCAATCAGTTGATGATTTAAAGATATATGACCTTACCGGAAAATTGGTTAAAACATTCGTAGGTGACTTTACTGAAAATGATTCCTTCGATATTTCTGATTTAAAACAAAGTATTTATTTGGTGAAAATCGAAAATTTAAACGGTCAATCGTTAACTTCTAAATTAATTAAGCTTTAGTCTAAGTACCAACAACCAACCACCAATTGAAAAAAGCCTTTCCAAATTTGGAAAGGCTTTTTTTATGTGCTATTCTACAATAACGCTTATAATTCCAACGCCATAATCATCAGTTAGCGCTTCCTTCGAAATCTCTGGTCCGATAGAAAATTGCAGGCTTTCGACCTTATTGATATCAAAACCAGATTCTACTTGATGATTTAGGAAATAAGGCAAAAAGCTTGGATACGGTCTCGGTAATGTAACAGTTTTCATAGGTTTAAAGTCGTTGAGTGCCATTTTATAAGATTTCAATTCTGAACCTACTTCAATCACCTTCCCATAAGAAGAGCCATCTTCTAAAACAAATGCAATCTGAATTTTGAACGGTTTATCATTTAAACTTCGTCCGTA
This sequence comes from Aquaticitalea sp., assembly GCA_041751535.1. Taxonomy (GTDB): domain Bacteria; phylum Bacteroidota; class Bacteroidia; order Flavobacteriales; family Flavobacteriaceae; genus JBPOFM01. The sequence continues at coordinate 7,076 of JBGSXJ010000202.1, read as the reverse complement.
AAACACAAGAGAATCCTTTTGATCTAAATCACGCTTTCTTCCTTTTAATTCTTCCATCACAAAATGCTTGAATGAATAATCATATAAAGGATCCGCATTTAAATTTTCTTCATCAACAACAAATAATTTTCCAATATTCATTTGGAATTCCGCTTCATTTTTTCGTTCAGTTGGTACTAACTTAAAACCCCTTCGCCATTCTTTTACAAGGACTTCTGAATCTTCATAGGCGTCGAACAGATAAATCGGATTGCTTGATGGAACCACAGTAACTTTATAAGGGGTTCGATCATAAAAATCCCATTCATAAAGACTTCCATCCTTACCAGAAGGATATGTTACCTGACTTCCATCTTCCATTTTTACGATGATGTTATAGTTTATAAATCCCTTTTTTGTGGTTTCGGAAGGAATTTCGGCAATATATTGGTAAGGAGCATGTTCTTGCATCATGACATTAAAATACTTGCCGTCGATATTAAAACCAGTAAGGACCATCTCTTTGGGTTTTGTAGGAGCAACGAATTTTGCAGAAACCTTCATCGGCTCATTTTCCACAACTTCATTCAACGGAGTATGGATCAACCAAGGCTTTTCGACGGTTGTCTCGATGGCAAAAAAATCATTCAGTTTATTGGTTTTGAACGTGTTGTTCGCACTCCAATTTTTCGTTAAACCTTCTTTTGAAATCATATAGGTTCCTGGTCGAATTGCAAAGGTTTTCCCATCCGTTTTGGTAGAAAATGAATTGTCTTTATTTATGGACTCAAGATTAAAATCGCTGCCAAGATCTTTCATATTAAGTGTCATTTGATGTATTTCCCATTTGATGACGCCAATCGTTTTGTCAGTACTATTTCTTCCAAAAGGATCATTGACCCAAACGGCATCTGGCATTACTTCCAATCGCCAATTGCCATCGGAAATTTTATCCAGAAAATAAGCTCCGGTTCCATCATACTGGACTAATTCAGAATTACCAAATCCTGCAATCTCCTTTAATTGCGATTCATTTTTAGGAATGGATTTAGTGGCATTGGTATAAAAGAATTTTTCTTCGGAATTATATTCAGCCAAATCATTCGTATAATTCACCTTAAAATCCCCAAACGTCGTGTTTTGAGGATAGATCCCGAATTCAGAATACATTGGAATTTCATGAAATACTTCGGAACATATTTTCAGGCTTAAGGCTTTTTGTGGTGTGTACACCAAATTCATATAATGTGTATTGTACTCGGTATTATTGGCTGCCATAAAGGTTGGATCGTAAGCAAAATGTGTCGCAATTTGAATTCCTGCAGTTCTAAAACTCCTTGCCATGGCTGGATAAATATAAGATTTACCGACATCTGCCGCGTCGAACTCATATACCAATTTGGCACCACGATGTTTTTTGATGATGTTTTCAAAAGGCATATTATAGTCGTTGACATTTGGCAATAAATTTCCAGATAATTCCTGTTGATAGCCCAAACCTGTTGGATACCATTGAAAGGTTCCACCATCTACACCACCTTTAAAATAGGCATCCATAAACTGAACGGCATGGCTCATATTGTAAAATATCGGCTTTTTTGTTCCTGTTTTGCGCATTGCATCCACCATACCTTTTACAAATTTGGTCACATCGGAAGCTTCTCCTCTATGATGGGGCTCATTGCTGACTTCAAAAGCAATAACGCTAGGGTCTTCTTTATAGGCCAACTTTGTGTAGGGGTTGACATGGTTCAAAAATTGAAACAAATAGGTTTGTTGCGCTCTAATAGCATCCTGATTTATTAGGGCTTTGTCCTTACCGTATTTATGGGAAAATCCTGGTGTTTCTGTATCTGGTTCAGGCCATCCATCGCCCCAAAAGGCTATTGGTGTTATGACATAGTTAATGTTGTGCTGCTTTAACTTTTGCACCAAATAATCAAAGGCATCCAAATATTCATTCTGCAACAGATTACCTTCAACATCGCTGATTTGTGTGTCCCAAACATGCACTCGGTACAAATCAAAACCCAGTCGGGTAAAATGATACACATCATTGTCAATGGCTTGTTTTGGATCAATTCCCATACGTTGGGCAGTTCTATAGGCATGCGCAAACGGAACCGTATAATTGACTCCAAAACCATGGACTTCTTCCTTGGTTTTTTCCCATCGCATGGTGCCATTCTTATCCACAAATACATTCCCTTTTGAATTCTTTTGTTGTGAAAATATAATTCCACAGGACAGCATGGAAAGGAGCATTAAAATCTGTTGTAGCTTCATATCGTTATGCTTTATATAGGTTATCGGCCAAATATTTTAAGGTTTCGGCGGCCGATTCTGCTGTAATATCACGTTGTGGACTGGCAAACATTTCGTAGCCAACCATAAATTTTTTAACTGTAGCACTTCGCAATAGAGGTGGATAAAAACTCATGTGCCAATGCCAATGTTCATTCTTTTTTGCGTTGGAAGGCGCTTGATGAATCCCACTCGAATATGGAAATGAACAATTGAACACCTTGTCATATATTTTCGTCAACACAGAAATCGCTTCGGAAAATAAAATAGTATCTTCATCTGACATGGCTGCGATGTCCTTTTGAACGGTTTTAGGAATGATCATGGCTTCATAAGGCCAAATTGCCCAAAATGGTGTCAATACAACAAATGCCCTATTTTCAAAGATGATGCGTTCTTTCAGTTGTAATTCTTGCTTAAGGTAATCGCTTAAAAGTGTCTTTTGATGCTTTTGAAAATAATCTAACTGATGTTGATCCTTTTTTTCGACTTCATTTGGCAAACTCGACTGACTCCAAATTTGTCCATGCGGATGAGGGTTGCTACATCCCATAACGGCACCTTTGTTTTCAAAAATTTGAACATAATTAATGTTGTCCTGTTTGCTTAATAGCTTAAATTCATGTTGCCATGTATAAACCACTTTTTGAATGTCCTTAACGTTCATTTGTGCCAAACTTTTGGAATGATCTGGACTGAAACAAACCACCTTGCAAATACCTTGTTCGCCTTTTGCTTTTAAGAGCCCATCGTCGATTTTGAAAGTTTTGGAATCGTGTTGCAAAGCCGAAAAATCATTGGTAAACACAAATACATCTTTGTAATCTGGATTCACTTCGCCATTTGCCCTCACATTACCAGCGCATAAGTAACAGGTCTCATCGTATGTTGGTCGGTTATCTGGCACAGAAGCTTCCTCCTGCCCTTGCCAAGGACGCTTAGAACGATGAGGAGAGACTAAGACCCATTCGCCTGTGAGACTGTTAAAGCGTTTGTGCGAATAATTGAGAATATCTGGATTCATAATTTTGTCGTTTAACTTTTTATAATATGAGTGCCCTGTGATAATTTGACGAGATAAATGGAACAATGTTTTCCATAATTGTGATAATACACTTCTGAAATTTCTTTGGAATAAGACGCTATCGCATCACGATGTACAATATTGATAGTACAACCTCCAAAACCACCACCCATCATTCGAGCTCCTAGAACACTTTGATGGCTCTTGGCCTGCTCCACTAAAAAATCGAGTTCAGGGCAACTGATTTTAAATTGATGCTGTGCGCCATGATGTGCCTCATATAAGAGGCTTCCCAAAGCTTCAAGATTTTGATCCTCAATCATCTTTGCAACCTTTAGAACACGATTGTTTTCCTGAAGGATGTACAGTGCTTTTTGATATTCGTCAGGATCCAATTGGCTTTGAATTTGTTTTAAACCTTCTTCGGTTGCATCTCTTAAAAAACTTATATTGAGCAAAGCAGCGACCTTTTCGCATACATTACGACGATCATTGTATTCGGCATCCACTAGATTATGACTCACATTCGTGTTGATCAGCATAAGTTGGTAATCCTTGAAATCTAGTTTATATGGAACGGCTTCCTGGGTGCGGCAATCCAATAACAAAGCATGGTTTTCTTGTCCAAACATGCTAGCATATTGGTCCATAATGCCACAGCGGACGCCAACATAATTGTGTTCCGCTTGCTGCGAAATGTAAATCATTTCATGCTTTGAAAGATTCAGTTGAAAGAGTTCATTCAATCCAAATACAATGCTGTTTTCTAAAGCTGCGGAAGAAGACAGACCTGCACCCTTGGGAATATCACCAGCAAAAACCACATTAAAAGGTTTCACTTCAATTCCCTTTTTTTGAATTTCGGCAACAACGCCAATCACATAATTTCGCCAATTGCCATTAGGAATTGGTTGAAGATCGTTGAGTGAAAACTCATAGCTTTCGAGGGCATCCAAAGCGAATGCCGTGCATGATTTTGAATTGCTTTGACCAATGGCCGCAACAATACCTTTATCAATGGCTGCCGGAAAAACAAATCCCTCATTATAGTCGGTGTGTTCACCTATTAAATTGATGCGCCCCGGAGAACTTATCATAAGCGGAGATGTTTCAAATTTTTCTTGAAACGCAGTTTTTATTTTTCTGATGAGTTCTTCATTCATGGGCAGTGCATTCAAATTTTAAGGTAAATTTCAATCAATATGTATCTTCCATCGCACTTTAAAAAGTGCTTTTGGTTGAAGAATTTTTAACCCTCGTTGATCATTAAAATTATTGGCCGAACCTGTTTGGGGCTCAATCGCTATGGTTTTTCGATTTTTTGGCGTGTAAAGTTGGAGGTAATTATCTTCGGATGAAAAGCTGAAATCCAACTTGTACTCTGGTGTTTTAAAGAAAATGCAATTCGTATTAAGAATGTAACAATCGTCGAACGCTTCGTCTTTTATCTGCATTTCATTTGGACTGCTAAACAATTCCTCATTGGTTGGAATGCCTTGTGTATTGACCAAAATTCTTTTGCCACAATCCAAATTCAATATACTATCATATAGATTGCTTGTCACAAAATACGGATGCCAACCAACCGTAAACGGGAAGGCTGATGTATCTGAATTTTTAATTTCCACAATCAATTCCATGGAATCCCGTTTAAAAATATAGGTCAATGTGATGATATATTTAAAAGGAAACCCAACTTGTCCTTCTGTTTCTATATATCGCAAATGGACCACGGCTTTATCTTCAAATGAGTTGTGATGCACTATTTTAAAGGCTTTGTTATACACCAAACCATGCAAGGCATTGTTTTCTTCAATCTGGTTGATATGCAATTGATAGGATTGGTTATCGAACTGATATTGACCATTTTCAATCCTATTGGCAAATGGGAACAAAATTGCGGACGCATAAGATTCTTCATACGCTAAGGTCTCCTTACTCGAAATTATGGATTTGCCATTTAAAACCAATTCTTGCAAACTGCCGCCCAGATTCAGATCAATTTTGCCCAGCATTTGTTGCGAATCATCACCAACTTCAATATAATTCGAAGATTTTGATTTGTTGATTATGTGATTGACCGTAAACACCCTTATAATGAATTTCGTATGATTAAACTATTTGGATTCTCTATTTTTAAATGTTCTTGATTGATGACCATTTGTGCCAAGCGTTTGCCCATTTGGTTAAAATCAGTTGAAATGGTAGTGATGCCGCCTTCAACGATTTCCTTGAGAAGTGTGTCGTTGTAAGATATGATACCAACATCTTTCCCAATTTTAAGTTGAAGATCTTTTAATTTTTTTATAAGAATGATTAAATTGGAATCATCCAATACCAAATAGACTTCACCTACTTTTGGCTGTCTATCTTTTAAATCATTGATGACTTCATGTGGAAATTTGACCGTTTTCCTGAATTTTTGAAAACCCAATAACATGCCTTGTGGTTGCTTCTTTTCAGGGAATAGCAATACCAATGTTTCATATTTTTTAATACGTTCAATAGACTGCATCAAACTGTTAAAAATATCATCTTCAAAATTCTGGTAAATCGTTGGATATTGTTCCAACTCCTCATGAGTTTGATCGAGGATATACACCTTATCATTTGGTAATTTATCAATTACACGATGCGTTTGTTTCAAATTTGCAGGCATAATAATGTAGTGACTGTAATTACCAATGCTGTCGTAGATGAGTTTTGAAAACATATCAAAACTAAAATGATGGAAAAAAATATCCACATGTACATTGTCATCTAGATGGTCCATAAATGAATTGTATAGATCTTCCTTAAAGGCATTCAATTCATCAAAGAGCAAAAATATCTTCTTCTTAACTCCAATGTTTTCACTTTTAACGTAATAGCCTTTCCCTGGAATGGACTCTACTATCCCCCTGTTTTTCAATTCATTGAAGGCCATTAGAACGGTATCCCTCGAGAGGTCAAATTTATTCCGGATACTATTGATGGATGGTAATCCGTCGCCCTTTTTTAAAGCACCATCAGACAGAGCTTTCTCCACCGATACGATGATTTGCTTATATTTTGGAATTCCGACATTTTCTTTAACCGAAATAATATTCATTTTACAAATATAAAAAAAACTGGTAGGTACTGGTATGGTTTTTATAATAAATTTGTAATTTGGCGGAAGCTTCAACAACTAATTTATATGAAATTTAATCTGAACCATTTTTGTCTTTCAATATGCCTCTTACTAATTGGCATGCCTACACAATCACAAACGAGACAAATCACCACATTAAGCGATTACTGGAAATTTTTTAGGGGCGCTCAAGACCAACCAACAGCCGTGGAATTTGACGACTCATCATGGGAATCCGTGAAAATTCCGCATGACTGGGCCATTTCAGAACCTTTTATCATGGATGGCAATGGAGACACAGGGAAACTCCCTTGGAAAGCGGAAGGTTGGTATCGTAAATCATTAGATATCCCTGCAACTTACAACGGAAAGAGAGTGGTGCTTATTTTTGATGGCATTATGGCATTTCCAGAAATATATGTGAATGGAACCCTAGCTGGTAAATGGGATTATGGTTATAATTCCTTCTATGTGGATGTCACTGATTATTTGAATTTTGGAGGAAAAAACACACTCGCGGTGTATGCAGACACAAGAGATCACGACAGCAGATGGTATCCAGGCGGAGGTATTTATAGAAAGGTTCAGCTGTTAGTCACCAATAATATCCACGTCAATGTTTGGGGAACTTATATCACAACGCCTATTGTGGAAAAA
>JBGSXJ010000201.1:0-4198 GCA_041751535.1 Aquaticitalea sp. | reverse complement strand
GAATTTTCTTCATTGCAAATTTTTAATCATTTTCTCGTGAGAGGGTCGCGCTCACAAGGTAGCGAATTTACGAAATTGTAAGTCCACAAGCAATCGAATTATATGAAAGTAATGTATTTTAGCAAAAAAGTAAACATTGTTGCGTTTTATATATACAATCGGAATTTATATTGCGGATTTTCTCCTGAAAATCATGGCGCAATTCCATCCTAAATTGAAGCTTGGTTTGGAAGGACGTGCAAAAACCTTTCAAATTTTAAAGGACTCCATCCAAAAGGATGATCAAACAATTTGGTTTCATTGTGCGTCTTTGGGCGAATATGAACAAGGTCTTCCAGTATTTGAGAGTCTGCGTAAAAAGCATCCGGGTCATAAAATCATCCTGACATTTTTTTCACCTTCAGGCTATGAAATTAGAAAAAATACCAAGGTAGCTGATGTTGTTGTCTATCTTCCGATGGATACCAAAGCTAATGCTCAATGGTTTTTGGATTTGGTGCATCCGCAATTGACCATTTTCGTGAAGTATGATATTTGGCCAAATTATCTGTCGGAATTAAAAAAACGTCAATCAAAAGCCATTTTGATTTCGGCTTTATTCAGAAAAAATCAATCTTATTTTAAGTTTTATGGTGGGATGTTGCGACAGGCATTGTTTGCTTTTGAACATATTTTTGTTCAGGATGAAACTTCTAAAGATTTGCTGCAAACAATTGGTTTCAATCATGTTACAATCGCTGGAGATACACGTTTTGACAGGGTTTCAAACCAATTGAATCAAGACAATACACTGCCATTTATCGAAGCCTTCAAACAAGACGAGTTATGTGTGGTCATCGGGAGTTCTTGGCCCGAAGATGAATTGATTTTGGTCCCTTTCATCAATGAAAACAGATCTAAAGACATAAAATATATTATTGCACCTCACGATATTAAGGCTTCGCAAATTGAGCATTTGGTTGAGGTTTTAAAACCAAAAACGCTATTGTTTTCTCAAATGGAAGGCAAGATCCTTTCAGAATATTCGGTATTTATAATCGATACCGTCGGTCTGTTGACCAAAATTTATAGTTATGCTGATATTGCTTATGTTGGAGGGGCAATGGGAACAACAGGCTTGCACAATATTTTGGAGCCTGCGGTTTTTGGTGTTCCGATTATCATTGGAAAACATCATGACAAATTTCCCGAGGCCAAACGAATGATCGAAAGAGCTGGTGTCATTTCTGTTTCAAATGGTGAGGAATTAAAATCTATGCTCACAGAATTGATTATAAACGATAAAAAAAGGATGGAATTAGGCGAATTAAATAGCAATTTTATCAACAAACAACAGGGAGCAGGTGGCAAAATTTCAGATTACTTGAGTATATAAGTCAAAATAAATCTGATATTCGTTATCTTTTAAAATTTCAAATCGATATTTTAGCAACTATAATTAACACTAAAACTTATCACAATGAAAAAATTATTATTAAGTCTGACCTTAGTATTGACAATGTGTTTGTCATTTACTTCTTGTAGAGACACTGAAAAAAAGGCTGATGATATGGGTGATTCCATTGAAAACACAGCCGACGACGTCGCTGATGACGTGTCTGATGCTGCTGATGATGTGTCAGATGCTGCTGATGATGCAGCTAATAGAACAGAAGGTGCTTTGGAAAGAGCTGGTAAAGCAGTAGACAATGCAGCAAGCGAAGTTAAGGAAGCTGGTAAAGCCGTTGACAACGCAGCAAAGGAAATTAAAAACGACGATAATTAGTATAAGACTTCTTACATAATGAAAAAGCCTTTCTAAATTTAGAAGGGCTTTTTTTATTCAAATTATCGTAATTTACAACTCTTAATTTCTAAATACTAAAACATGAAATTCACCTTTAACTTATTCTTACTATTTGCTTTTCTTACATGCCAACTTCAAGCTCAAGAGAAAGATAATCTAGTTGTCGCAAACATAATTGCGGAAGCAAATGATAATTCACAATTAGAGCGTTTGGCACATGAATTATTGGATGTCATCGGTCCGCGACTCGTTGGGACTCCTCAAATGAAACAGGCTAATGATTGGGCTGTGGAACAATATAAAAAATGGGGAATCTATGCAAGAAATGAGCAATGGGGCGAATGGAAGTCTTGGGAGCGAGGCATCACTCATATTGACATGGTATCTCCACGAGTGCAAAGTTTAGATGGAATGCAATTGGCTTGGAATCCAAGTACAGGCCCAAAAGGGGTGACTGCTGAGGTGGTTATACTGCCTTTGGTAAAAGATTCATTAGAATTTCAAAGTTGGTTGAAGACCGTAAAAGGTAAATTCGTTATGACTTCCGAATATCAAATTACGGGACGGCCAGATTATAATTGGGAAGAGTTTGCTACTGAAGAATCTTTTGCAAAAATGAAAAGGGATAGAGATTCTCTCTCCAAAGAATTTAGGGATAATTTTAGAAGGACAGGTTACAACACACGCTCCGTAATTGAAGCGTTGGAAAATGCAGGAGCAGCAGGAATCGTTACATCATACTGGTCAAAAGCATTTGGTTCCAATAAAATATTTGGGTCACGGACCAAGAAAATCCCAACTATCGATTTGGAATTGGAAGACTATACTATGCTCTACAGAATGGCAGAATATGGAAATGCTCCAAAAATAAGAGTGGTAGCAGAATCGAAGGATCTGGGAGTAACACCAACATTCAACACCATCGCTGAAATCAAAGGCACTGAAAAACCAGACGAATACGTTATTCTTTCTGCACATTTCGATTCTTGGGATGGAGGTACCGGAGCCACTGATAATGGAACAGGAACTTTGGTTATGATGGAAGCAATGCGATTACTTAAAAAAATGTATCCAAACCCAAAACGAACCATATTGGTAGGTCATTGGGGAAGTGAAGAACAAGGCTTGAACGGTTCAAGAGCTTTTGTAGAAGATCATCCAGAGATTGTTGCCAATGTCCAAGCTGTGTTCAATCAGGATAACGGCACAGGTCGCGTCGTGGATCTTTCGGGAGCAGGTTTTCTTCATTCATACGATTATTTGACACGTTGGTTGGAAGCAGTTCCACAAGACATCAAAAAACATATAAAAACTGAATTTCCAGGGTCGCCAAGTGGTGGCGGTTCGGATAATGCATCGTTTGTGGCTGCGGGAGTTCCAGCTTTTAATTTAAGTTCGTTGAGTTGGTCCTATTGGAATTACACCTGGCACACCAATAGAGATACCTACGATAAAATCATTTTTGATGATGTTAGGAGCAATGCCATCTTAACGGCCATCTTGGTTTATATGGCCAGCGAAGATGACGAAAAGACTTCAAATGAGAAAAGGGTGTTGCCAATCAATCAACGTACAGGAGAGCAAAGAGTGTGGCCAACGCCACGATCTCCAGAACGAAAAGGCGGAATGGATTAAATGCATAAAAAAACCTCAACAGACATATTTGTTGAGGTTTTTTAGTATTTGTATATTTAAGTTTTACAATCCAAAAGCTTCCTTCACTTTATCCACATAATCCAATTTTTCCCAAGTGAATAATTCAACATCCAACGTAATGTTATCTCCATTTGGTTGGCTAAAGGTTTTGGTCACTGTTTCATTTTTTCTTCCCATATGACCATAAGCCGCAGTTTCACTATATATTGGCTGACGCAATTTTAATCGTTCTTCAATAGCTGCTGGGCGCATATCGAAGATTTCAGAGATTTTTTCTGCAATTTCGCCATCGGTTAAATTATAAGGGCAAGTTCCATAGGATTCAACATAAATTGAGGTTGGTTGCACCACCCCAATCGCGTAAGATACCTGTACCAAAATTTCATCACACAAGCCTGCCGCGACTAGGTTTTTAGCTATATGACGTGTTGCATAAGCAGCACTTCTATCAACCTTACTTGGATCTTTCCCAGAGAAAGCACCACCGCCATGGGCGCCTTTTCCACCATAAGTATCCACAATTATCTTACGGCCTGTTAATCCTGTATCGCCATGAGGGCCTCCAATCACAAATTTTCCTGTTGGATTGATGTGATATTTGATGTCATCATTGAACAACACTTGTATATGTTCAGGAAGTGTTGCTTTCACTCGTGGAATCAAGATTTCCACAATATCCTTTCTGATTTTTGCCAACATCGTTTCATCTTCATCAAACTCATCGTGCTGTGTCGATACGACGATGGCATCGATGCG
>JBGSXJ010000200.1:0-1952 GCA_041751535.1 Aquaticitalea sp. | reverse complement strand
GATAATATACTGAATCATTCCAGTGAACCGCTATATGATGCGCGGCTTCACGCCATGACTTTATATAGAACTCCTGAATCGTTTTCGGATAAATTCAAACGCAGCAAAAAAGACGCTGTATTGTTTAATGTCGAAAGTTGGTTGAACCATCATGGTGAAGTTTTAAACAAGCGATTTCAATTGTCGGCCTACAAGATGATGAATCAAATTTTGAAGACGATTGACATCACAAATGGAAGTGATTCGTTTTTGACAACGGCTTCCCGTATTAATTCCGACATTCATATTATTACCATTAATACAGACTTATTTTTTAAGTCAGACGAAAACTGGAAAACCTATGTCGAGCTCAAAAGTATAAAAGGCAACGTGACCATTGGCGAAATAAAATCCATTCATGGGCATGATGCATTTTTGATTGAATTCCATCAGCTTTCGGCATTGTTGCGACCGATTTTTAATCTTAAAAAAGTAGAAAAAAAAAGTGAAGACGATACATATAGTGCTATTCGGAATTGGTAATATTGGAAGTACATTAATCCATCAGATCAATGCTGTCAAATCTAATTTGATACAACAGCAAGTTGACATTAAAATCCCCATCATTGTGAATTCAAAATTGGTGTTTTATAATGATGGCTATTTGGACAATGAGTGGAAAAGTAATTTTGATACATTTGCGGTTCCATATAAAATTGAAGATATCATAGCCTACGCAAAAAGTAATAAATTGAGTAACCTCATTGCCATTGATGCGACCGCAAGTGCTGATTTTGTTGCTAATTATGTAAATTTAATAGAAAACGGATTTCATATAGTTTCAGCCAATAAGGTTGCGAATACCTTGTCTTATGAATTTTATGAAACGTTGAGAAAAACGTTGCAGGATAATGAAAAATCATTTTTGTATGAAACCAATGTTGGCGCAGGATTACCCATCATCGAAACCATAAAAAACTTGCACGGTTCTGGTGAAAAGATCAATAAAATCAGAGGTGTATTTTCGGGTTCTTTAAGCTATATTTTCAATCAGTTTTCTGAAAAAGATGAATCATTTTCAAAAATTTTAAATGACGCGAACAATCTAGGGCTCACAGAACCGGATGCTCGGGAAGATTTGTCAGGAAATGATGTTGCGAGAAAATTATTAATTTTGGCCAGGGAATTGGATCTGAAAGTAGAAATTTCGGATGTTTCAGTGCAATCATTAGTGCCAATTCACTTAAATGGAAACACAACGCCCCATCAATTTAAGGAGAAAAGTGTAGATTTAGATCAGCCATTGCAAATATTGAAAAACGATCAATCTGAGAATCATGTGTTGAGATATGTTGGTGAATTGGATGTCAAACAAAATAAACTTGAAGTGAAGCTCATTTCAGAACATAAAAATTCGTCCATTGGGCAATTAAAAGGTTCAGATTCCATATTTGAAGTTTATTCTGATGCTTATTCTCAATTCCCATTGGTTATACAAGGAGCTGGCGCAGGAAAGGAAGTTACTGCCAGAGGCTTGTTGTCAGATATTATAAAGCTTTCAAAAAATCTAAATTAATATGTCTCAAATCAAAGAAGAACTGCTCAAAAGAATCCTCGTGCTCGACGGCGCCATGGGAACCATGCTGCAACGCTATAACTTTACTGAAGAAGATTATCGCGGCGAACGATTTAAGGACTATCCGTCGTCTTTGAAGGGCAACAATGATTTGTTGTCATTAACCCAACCGACGGCAATTGCAGAGGTCCATCGTAAGTATTTTGAAGCCGGAGCGGATATTGTGGAAACTAATACCTTTTCTGGAACCACTATCGGGATGGCAGATTATCAGATGGAAGATTTGGTCTATGAGCTCAATTTTGAATCTGCAAAAATCGCCAAAAAAGTTGCGGAAGAATTCACGAAAGCCAATCCAAATCAGCCGCGGTTTGTGGCAGGAAGTATTGGCCCAACC
>JBGSXJ010000199.1:0-18913 GCA_041751535.1 Aquaticitalea sp. | reverse complement strand
GCAACAGTTATACCATAGGATGCCAATTTGCCGGGATCTATCCAAAGACGCATCGCATATTTACGCTGACCCCAAATTTGAACGCTGCTAACTCCAGGTATGGTCTGTAGACGTTGCGACAAGACATTGTCAGCATAATCAGAAAGCTCCAAAATGTTTTTATTATCGCTCTGAACCGTCATGGATATAATGGACCGCGAATCGGCATCAGCTTTTGAGACTACTGGTGGTGCATCAATGTCCTGTGGCAAATTTCTAACGGCTTGAGACACCTTATCCCGAACATCATTGGCGGCTTCCTCGAGATCTTTATCAAGGTTAAACTCAATACTGATTCTGCTAGAACCTTGATTGCTGGAAGAGGTTATATTTCGAATGCCATCAATACCATTAATTGATTTTTCAAGAGGCTCCGTGATTTGGGATTCAATAATATCAGAATTAGCTCCAGTATAACTTGTACTCACTGAAATTTGAGCAGGATCAATTGATGGAAATTCCCTAACACCCAGATAGGTATAGCCAATAATGCCAAAAAGCATAATGGCCAGATTCATCACTATGGCCAGTACGGGTCGTTTTATGCTTAATGTAGATAAACTCATCAATTTCAGTTGTTAGTGCTTCAGTTATTTAGTTCTATCGCGACTGGAGCCCCATTTTTTAAGGACATTACGCCAGATGTAAGTATAGTGTCGCCTGCTTTAATTCCAGAAATGATACGTACCATACTGTCAGTTCGCGTACCGGTTTCGACCACGACCTCTTTTGCTTTTCCATTATCTGAAATAAATATTTTTTTTCCATTCTGAATAGGAATCAATGATTCTGTTGGCACCAATAGCGCATCAGTTAATTTTTCAAGTGGCAAAATGACGTTTGCAAAAGTACCTGGATATAACTTCCCTTCTTTATTATCTGCAATTGCCCTCATTTTAAGTGTTCGTGTTGCCAAATCCACTTGTGGCTCAATCGCATAAATAGTTGCTGTATGTTCTTCTTTTGAATCAGAAGTTGTGAAAGTTAGCGTACTATTCACTCTCATTCTTGACGCATACTTTTCTGGAATGGAAAATGTGATTTTTAATTGACTGGTATTTACAAGCTGCGCAATAGTAGTGGTGGGCGTAACATATGTACCTTTGGATATTGATCTTAAACCAATGGTTCCTGAAAAAGGAGCCCGTATTGTAGTTTTTGCCAATTGTGCAGCAATCAATTGGGATTCGGCACGGGAAGATTCGAATTCAGCACTTGTCACTTCATATTCTTCCTGACTGATGGCTTGCTTTTCCAGAAGTAATTTCGCCCTGCGTTTATTTTCAGATGCAAGTTGCTGTGCAGTATTTACTTTAGATAATTGAGCCCGTAATTCCAAATCATTTACCCGAAGCAGCACCTGACCTTTTGATACTTTAGAGCCTTCTTCAAAGTTGATGCTTTCCACGATGCCCATGACTTCACTTCGAATATCTATTTGCTCATTGGCTTCCAAGGTTCCGGAAAGCGATAAATTATCGGCAAACTCTTGAGGTTTCATGACCATGCCTCTAACTTTCATGCTAGAAACTAACCCTTTGTTGGTTTTGTCAGCAGTCTTAATTTTTGAGTTGCTGATGATTCTGTAAGCTATTAATGCTATGATGATTGCTGCTAAAACAGCATACACAATATATCTTTTTTTCATTAACGGGGATAGTTAACAACTGTTATTTTAAACAATTGCTTTTCACAAATCTAAAGTTTAAATGTGGGAACGTTTTAGTCCTTAATTTATATTTAACAGAATTTATAGAATTCTATAGTCTAAATATAGAAAAAGAAAAGGTGATGAGTCATCAAAAAGCAAGGGTGAGATTTCGGTTAAGCATGAAATGAAAAGGCGAATTTTATTCAAATAATATGACCAAAAAACACTCAAGTAAACTTGGCGTTGTAACTTGAAATGAAGACTGGATTACCTGCTGTTCCAGACAATGTTCCGCTTTGAAAACAAAAAGCCCAAACTTATAAATTCAAGCGAGCTTGGCTGGATTGTTACACTTCCAGACAAAGCTCCGCTTTGAAAACAAAAAGCCCAAACTTATAAATTCAAGCGAGCTTGATTTAACGTTTGGGCTTTTTGTTTATTCGTGACCTCGACTGGATTCAAACCAGTAACCTCTTGAGCCGTAATCAAGTGCGCTATTCAGTTGCGCCACGAGGCCGTAATTTTTCCTTCAAAAACTCTCTTCCGATACCTGATTTAAGAAATTTCTCTCTTTCGATTGCGTCTTTCTCAAACTCAAACATTTCGTGGTAAACTAAAACCCAAGGTCTATAACCTTTAGTTGAACTAGTCTTGCCTGAATTATGTTCCATTATTCTCTCTTCAAGCCTTGAAGTATGACCTTTATAAAGCCTTCCATCAATATTACTTTTAAGAACATAAACATAATAAACCATAATCCTTTTGCGCCCTGCCTGCCGGCAGGCAAGTATTCAGTTGCGCCACGCCTGTCTGCCGACAGGTAGAAGGCCGTTTAATTGGGATGCAAATATAGTACATTAATTAAAAATCTACCAAACAATTTATTTCAAAATTGTAATTGTTTATTTTTGAACTATGGTAAACAAGGAATTTCTTCAACAATTTCAATATGCCTTTGATGAGTTTATTATTGACAGTATTTCTATATATGGAACTCTTAAACAATTCCAAACTGATGAGATCATCTTGGATATAGGTCAGGAGTTAACCCACATTCCATTGCTATTAGATGGCAATATCAAAATCTCAAGTGAAGATATCGATGGCCATGAATTGCTTATTTATACTTTAGAAACTGGTGACACGTGTGCCATGTCCTTGACCTGCTGTATGGCAAAATCAAAAAGCAAAATTAGAGCCGTTGCTGATAAAGATTCCACCGTGATAATGATACCAAACGAAAAAATGACTGAATGGTTTCACTCCAATGAAAGTTGGCGAAATTTCGTATTGCAAAGTTATCAGGTGCGTTTTAACGAAATGCTAGAAACTATTGATACATTGGCGTTTATGAACATGGATCAACGCCTTTTTAAATATCTGATTGATCAGGTCAAACTTAATGCCTCAAAAACCATCGTTAAAACCCATCAAGATATTGCTGAAGATCTGAACACGTCTAGAGTAGTTATTTCTAGGCTGTTGAAACAATTGGAAAATGAAAATAAAATAAAATTGAGTCGAAATAAAATTGAGGTGATAGACTTTTAAGTAACATTTATCACATAACTAGCAAGTGAGTCATCATACATTTGCACAAATTATTACACAAATGGAGTACATATTACAACCTTGGCCTTGGTATATTTCCGGGCCCTTAATTGCCTTTATAATGTTTATACTTATTTATTTTGGAAAAACATTTGGCATGTCATCCAATTTACGAACATTCTGCACTATCGCAGGTGCGGGCAAGAATACCAAGTTTTTTGATTTTGATTGGAAAGCCCAAAAGTGGAACCTAATGGTCGTTTTGGGAGCTGTTATAGGAGGATTTACTGCACATTTTCTTTTGTCAAATCCAACCAATATCGATTTAAATCCTGAAACCGTTGCTAATTTATCTAAACTAGGATTTGAAGACGCCGGAAAATCCTTGTTGCCAGCAGAACTTTACAGTTGGGATGCTGTTTTCACCTTAAAAGGAATAGCAATATTAATCATTGGTGGCATATTGATTGGTTTTGGAACACGGTATGCAGGCGGTTGCACCTCTGGCCATGCCATTACTGGTTTAAGTAGTCTGCAATTGCCTTCCCTAGTTGCGGTTGTTGGTTTTTTTATTGGAGGCCTTATCATGGTTCATTTACTATTCCCATTAATCTTTTAAACTATGAAGTATTTAAAATTTTTAGTCGTTGGAATTGTATTTGGAATTGTCCTCGTGAAGTCAGAAGCTGTTTCTTGGTATCGTATTTATGAGATGTTTCGTTTTGAGTCTTTTCATATGTATGGCATCATTGGAACCGCTGTTGGAACTGGAATTATCCTGCTTTTAATTACCAATAAATTCAAACTCAAAAACACGGAAGGATCCATAATGCATGTGCCTCCAAAAGAAAATGGCTTTATCCGATACATCTTGGGAGGATCACTTTTCGGATTGGGTTGGGCTTTATCTGGTGCTTGTCCAGGACCAATGTATATTTTAGTAGGAACTGGGGTTTTCACAATGCTCATTGTCATAGTGGCCGCTATTTTTGGCACCTATCTTTACGGAGTTATTAAAGATAAATTACCTCATTAAATGGAACATATTGAAATTTTAGGATATATTGGAGCTTTTGTAGTCGGTCTTGTTTTGGGGCTTTCAGGAGGAGGAGGATCGATCATTACAGTTCCTGTTATGGTGTATCTTATTGGCATCAATCCCATAACCGCAACTGCTTATTCGCTATTTGTTGTGGGTAGCACATCCACCATTGGCGCCATTCAAAATTTCAAAAAGCAATTGGTCGATGTCAAAACAGCCATTATTTTTGCCATTCCAGCATTCACTGTGGTTTACCTAACACGTCGTTATTTGGTGCCAGCAATCCCAGAAACGGTTTTTACATTTGGTGATTTTGCCGTCACCAAAGACATTTTCATTATGCTATTTTTTGCCATTATTATGTTTGTCGCATCCTTGTCCATGATTCGCTCAAAAGAAGACATCCCAAATCCAACGATGACATCCGATATTAATATATTTTTATTGATAATAATTGGAATTGCTGTTGGTTTACTAACTGGGATTGTTGGCGCAGGTGGCGGTTTTCTCATCATTCCTGCACTTGTACTACTTGCAAAACTACCAATGAAAAAAGCAATTGGAACTTCGTTGTTCGTTATTGCAGCAAATTCGCTCATTGGTTTTACTGGCGATTTACACAATAGGGAAATTGATTGGACATTCTTATTTGTATTTACAGGGATTTCCATTGCTGGAATCATTGTGGGGGTTTATACTTCAAAATTCATCAGTGGTACTAAACTCAAAAGAGGCTTTGGATGGTTTACATTATTGGTGGCATTTTACATCATTTATAGAGAATTGAACTTTTAGTTATGTGACAAAAGTCACAGAGCAAAATTTTAATATTTCGTATCTTTGAATTCTTAAATAAGAACACATTTTTTTATTTTTTAAAATCACACAAAAACACTAATGTTCCCATAGTCACGGGAATACAAATAATATTATCAATGAAAATAGAACAAATTTACACAGGCTGTTTGGCACAAGGTGCTTATTATATTGAATCTGAAGGAGAAGTTGCGATTATTGATCCTTTGCGCGAAATCCAATCTTATATCGACAAGGCGAATTCAGAGAATGCCAAAATAAAATATGTTTTTGAAACGCATTTTCATGCTGATTTTGTGTCTGGTCATGTCGATTTGGCGAACAAAACAGGTGCAACTATTGTTTATGGACCTGGAGCCGAAACCTCTTATGCAATCCATAAGGCAAAAGATGGTGAGGAATTCAAACTTGGTAAAATCACTATTAAAGCGTTGCATACACCTGGTCACACATTGGAGTCAACAACGTATTTGTTAATGGATGAAAAAGGTAACAATCACGCCATATTTTCGGGGGATACCTTGTTTTTGGGTGATGTCGGTCGTCCAGATTTGGCCATCAAATCAGATTTGACCAAAGAAGATTTGGCAGGCATGCTTTATGATTCGCTCCGCAATAAAATTATGCCTCTTGCAGATGATGTTATTGTATATCCTGCTCACGGCGCTGGCTCGGCATGTGGCAAAAATTTGAGCAAAGAAACCGTTGGAACTATTGGTGACCAAAAGAAAAGCAATTATGCTTTAAGAGCCGATATGATCAAAGAAGAATTCATCAAGGAAGTTTTGGAAGGTATGCCACCTCCGCCACAGTATTTTGCAAAAAACGCCATGATGAACAAAATGGGTTATGATGCTTTTGAAAATGTATTGAAAACAGGAAATGTTCCTTTAAGCCCTGATGATTTTGAAGCCATGGCAAATCATGAAGAAGCCTTGGTATTGGATGTAAGATCACAAGGCGACTTTGTGAAGTCACACATTCCAAATTCAATTTTTATAGGATTGAATGGACAGTTTGCTCCTTGGGTTGGAGCACTCATCACAGATTTAAAACAACCTATTATTCTTGTGGTTCCTGAAGGGAAAGGCGAAGAAGCTGTGACACGATTATCGCGGGTGGGCTATGACAATACGTTGGGATTTTTAGATGGTGGCATTGAAGCTTGGAAAGCTGCAGGAAAGGATATAGAAACATTGAAATCAATTTCGGCAGAAGAATTCGAAGAACGTGTAAAATCTCAAAACTTAAATATCCTCGATGTTAGAAAAGACGGCGAATTCAAATCATCGCATCTTGAAAATGCACAACATTTTGCTTTGGATGATATTAACCAAAATATGAACGAGATTGATAAAGAAAAAACCTACCACATTCACTGTGCAGGTGGCTATCGCTCGGTGATCGCTGCTTCGATTTTAAAAGCACGCGGATTTAATAATTTGGTAGATATTGATGGTGGATTTGGCGCCATTAAAAACACCGATTTAGCAATTACGGAATTTGTTTGTCCATCAACTTTAAATAACTAATTGCAGTAATTATGAATAAAAACATGGGAAGTATCGACAAAGCCATAAGAGTAATACTAGCCATAATTTTTGCATTACTCTATTTCTTCAATGTGATTGAAGGTACTTTGGCTTATATATTGATGGCTGCAGCAATTGTTTTGCTCGTGACTAGTTTTATCAATTTTTGCCCATTATATACCGTAATCGGTGTTAATACGTGCAAAGTAAAAGAATAAGCTAAACGATTTCAGCACTTAAACCCGCTTCCAGTAGCATAGAACAACGCGGCTCCAGTTCGTCATAAGAACCTGTCTTTACGGTGCATCTTCCTTTATAATGCACCAATATTGAACATTGTTCTGCTTGTTCGGGTGTGTGATCGCACGCATAGATAAGTGTGTCAATGACGTAGTCAAAGGTATTGACATCATCATTATACAAAACAATCTCATTGAGGTTTTGTTCCAAAGTCTCAACGAGCAGGTCTTCTTGAATTTTCTCTCTGGTACTCATTTTTTAAGTCTTCAGTTTTTTTAAGTGTGCAGTTAGCAGTCTGCAGTTTCTATTATTTGGGTTATACTAATAGCTTCAAGCATATAGCATATAGCATATAGCTAATTTACAAATTTTAAGGCAACCCAATTATTTTTTTCTAAACTTTCAACGAAAGTGAGACCATGTTTATTGCATTCTTCCTCAATAATGGTAATGTCGTCAATATAAAATCCGCTTAAAAAAAGGCGGCCTTTTGGATTGAGACAATTAATATATACTGACAAATCATTCAGTAAAATGTTACGATTAATGTTCGCTATGATGATATCGTATTTTTGTTCATTCAAAACACTGGCATCCCCTTCAATAACTGTGATATGATTACAGTTATTGCGCTCAACGTTCTCTAAACTATTGATATAGCACCAATTGTCATAATCTATGGCGTCAATGGGGTTTGCGCCTTTCATTTCTGCAAGAATGGCCAACACACCAGTGCCGCAACCCATATCCAACACCGATTTATCTTTAAAGTCATTTTTAAGAATGTGCTGAATCATCATGTGGGTTGTTTCATGATGTCCTGTACCGAAACTCATTTTGGGTTCGATGATGATATCGTATTCGGTATCGGGTTTCTCATGAAATGGTGCTCGAACGGAACACATATCATCAACAATGATTGGATTGAAGTTCCTTTCCCATTCAATATTCCAATTGGTTGGAGCGATATCTTCAAAAGTATAGGTGATGGCAAATTCACCAGATTTTAAAATTTGAATATCTTCAAGAATCCCTGATTGCCACTCCTCTTTTTGAATGTATGCGATGACACCTTCTTCCGTTTCAACAAAACTTTCAAATCCTGCGTAACCGAGTTCAGCAATCAGAATTTCTGTTGCCGGTTGAAGTGGATCAACTTTAAAATCGTAACCGATATAAACTTCTGCCATCTATTTTTTTCTGCAAATTTACCAATCCTAATTTAGTTCGCTATTTTTCAAAGCTCGATTGGAATTATTCAAATTGAACTGGGTATTTAAAATTTAAAATGCATTCACGATCGCAAAAAAATCGTCTGCATTTAAAGCGGCACCTCCTATCAATCCGCCATCGACGTCTGATTTTGAAAAAATTTCCTCTGCATTGCTTGGTTTTACACTGCCTCCATATAAAATTGAGACACTGTCCGAAACCTCTTTCCCGTATTTGTCTGAAAGTGTTTTTCGGATAAAAGCATGCATATCCTGTGCCTGTTCTGGGCTTGCTGTTTCTCCTGTGCCAATCGCCCAAACAGGTTCATACGCCAATACTATGCTTTTAAATGCGGATGCTTCCAAATGAAACAACGCATTCTTAATTTGGCCTTGTACAACAGATTCATGATTTTCGGATTTTCGGTCCTTTAATTCCTCTCCAAAGCAAAATATAACCCTTAATTCATTTTTTAATGCTGCATCAACTTTTTTAGCCAGCATCTCATCGGTTTCATGAAAATAGGCTCGACGCTCGCTGTGTCCTAAAATGACGGTTTTGATTCCGATGCTTTTTAACATACTGGCACTTACTTCTCCTGTATAGGCACCCGATTCGGCAAAATGCATATTCTGTGAGATGACTTCTATTGAATGATCTTTTAAGGTGTTGAATGCTTGCCACAAATTTGTATATGAAGGGGCGATCATGACCTCAACCTCTGAAGTTGTTTGTTGCATTTTGAGTTCTGTGATCAATGTTTCAGACTGTGCCAAATCATTATTCATTTTCCAGTTTCCGGCGACGATATGTTTTCTCATGTTCCTTTTTTTATTGAAGTTTAACTTTTGGATCTAACCAAACATAGATGATATCTACAAAAATATTGATAATTATGAATACCAAGGCAATAATTAACACTGCCCCCATGATTACTGGCAAATCCAATGTGTTCAATGCGTTGACAATTTCTTTTCCCAAGCCATTCCAACCAAAAATATATTCAACAAATACCGCGCCTGCCAACATGGACGCAAACCATCCTGAAATCGCGGTAACTACTGGATTTAATGCATTTTTAACTGCGTGCCTTTTAATGATTTGAAATTCGCTCAGTCCCTTTGCCCTCGCAGTCCGGATATAATCCTGATTAAAAACCTCCAGCAATGAATTGCGCATTAGCTGAATCACCACAGCCAATGGACGAATGCCCAAAACGATGGCGGGTAGGATTAAATTTTTCCATTGAATGTGCATGGCTTCGCCATAATCATCCATTTCATAGAGACTTCCTGTCATCTCCAGTTGTGTGTATTCGTGCAATACATAGCCAAAAAACCAGGCAAATAGAATCGCACTAAAAAAAGAAGGCACACTCATCCCAATCGTACTTACTACTTGTATGAGTTTATCGAGCCAATGATCTTTAAACAAAGCTGAAACAATTCCCAAACAAATACCAATACATATAGCAATACAAATCGCAGACACCGCCAAAATAAAGGTGTTGGGCAAGGTCTCCCCTATAACCTGTGAAACTTTTTTTCCTTGTTTGGTAAAAGATTCCCGTAAATAGGGAAATTTTAAAACGGTGGTAGTGTTTCCAATGGTGAATAATTGTGCGGCTGAATACTTTCCGTCTCTCAAATAGGTATAATCTGCAGTATTTGTTGAATGAAATGAGATTGGGGACAAATCGTTTAAATAGTACAAATACTGTGTACTGATGGGTTTATCAAAACCATACTTTTGCTTTACGACGGCCAGTTGAGCGCTGTCTTCATTTTGCCCCAGCATCATTTGCGCAGGATCGCCAGGTAATATATTGAACAAGAAAAAAATTACCGTGACCACTCCAAATAATGTGAGTAACGCGTAAAATATTTTATTTAAAAGATAGTTTATCAGATTGTTTGTTTTCTCGCATTGGGCAAAGGCACAAGCGAACGGTTATTGCATTTCTATATGATTATTTAGGTTTTAAGGTGTAACTGAAAACTAAAGTTTCAAATCATCTATGTCGTTCCAGTGAACTTTCTGTTTGACCGTTCCTTTGTTGAGCACCACAATCCCTGGATTGGCACGAACAATGGTTTTCAGCACTTTTTCATCACAGAGATAAAATTCAAAATTGAGATTATAATCGGCTTTCAATTGTGTCTTTGCTTCAGATCCTGATGAGGTCAATCCGATGACTGTGTATCCTTTTTTAAGCGCCGCATCGGACAAGGCTTTCAATTTTTCGGTTCCAGCCCATTCTGCACTCTGAATGTTGTACATAACAATCAAAAGCAGTTTTGGTTCTTCAAGAAATTGCTGTGTTAAATCTTCATCCTCACTTTCTATTGAAAAATCCTGAATTGGTGGCACATAGCCTTCTTCAATGGTTTTATACTCAACAGATACATACTCTCCATCCACTGTTGGATAGCTTCCGTTGGTTGTAATAATTTTTTCTTCACCATTCACTTTGAATTTCCAATTGTATTCGATGACTGGTTTTTGAGCATCTTCGGGTGTGCTCATTTTCTCTTGAATATTGTTGCCAATTTTATAGGCCCTAAAATCGACTGTTGGAAGATGCATCAATACATGATAGCCAAACCAGAGACAAAACACAAAACTTAACAAGGCCACCAGAGTTACCACGAATTTGCTGAAAAGTGGTTTGATATGTCTCATGCCAAAAAACAAAACCAAAACAAGCCCCAAAAGAATGATATCTTTAGTGAAACTTTCCCATGGCGTCAGTTTTAAAGCATCGCCAAAACAGCCACAATCCTTCACTTTATCAAAATAAGCGGAATAGAATGTTAAAAATGTAAAAAATACAATCATCAACAACAAACTCCATATAGTGAATTTTGGTTTATAGCCAATCAGTAGGAAGACACCCAAAACTACTTCAAACACCACCACAAAAATGGATATTCCCAAGGCATACGGTTCTAAAAACGGCAGGTTTAAAACATCGGTTCCGAAATATTCTTGGAGCTTGTAAGAGAATCCCAATGGATCGTTCAACTTAATCAACCCAGAGATAATGAATAAAACTCCTACTAAAATTCGACTGATATGAACTATTTTTTTCATTTTATTATTTTTCGTTTAGATGGATCATGGCAAATACCGCATAATTGATCATGTCTTGGTAATTGGCGTCAATGCCTTCACTAACAATGGTTTTTCCTTGGTTGTCTTCGATCTGCTTCACACGGAGCAATTTTTGCAAGATCAAATCGGTCAGTGAACTCACACGCATATCTCGCCAAGCCTCGCCATAATCGTGATTTTTATCCATCATCAATTGTTTGGTAAGTTTGACTTTTTCGTCATACAACTTGGTTGCTTCTTCAACCTTTAGATCGGGCTGCTCTACCACTCCTTTTTCGAGTTGGATAAGTGCCATGATGCTATAATTAATAATACCAATAAATTCACTCCCTTCACCTTCATCAACTTTGCGAACATTGTTTTGCTGCAAACTTCGTATGCGCTGTGCTTTTATAAATATTTGATCGGTTAAGGAAGGCAATCTTAAAATGCGCCAAGCACTTCCATAATCTGTCATTTTTTTTATAAAAAGGCTTCGACAAATGGCGATTACACCATTATATTGTTTTGAAGTATTTGGCATCTAAAAAATATATTTTGCGTAAATTTCGCATAAAATTGTTTAAAGTTCAAAGTTTCATGTTTAAAGTTTCCCTATTAGGGATTTAATTTATTATGACTATCAACTGCAAAGGACAACTCATCGACCTCTCCACCCCAAAAGTGATGGGCATTCTCAACTTAACTCCTGACTCATTTTATGATGGCGGAAAATATAAAGATGCCGATTCTGTCTTGAAACAAGTTGATAGAATGTTAATTGAAGGCGCCACTTTTATCGATGTTGGTGGTTATAGTTCAAGGCCAAACGCCAGTCATATTAGCGAATCAGAAGAATTGGATCGCATTGTCCCAGTAATTGAGTTGTTATTGAAGGAATTTCCAACAGCATTGCTGTCCATCGATACTTTTAGAAGTGTGGTGGCAAAACATTGCATTGAAGCTGGCGCGTGTATGGTCAACGATATTTCGGCTGGAAAAATGGATGCCAAGATGATGGACACTGTCGCGAGTTTGCATGTACCTTATTGTATGATGCATATGAAAGGGACACCACAAACCATGCAACAGCTCAACCAATATAACAATGTAATCAAAGACATACTGTTGTATTTTTCTGAACGTATTGTTGCAGCAAAAGCTTTAGGAATCGTAGATTTGATTGTTGACCCAGGTTTTGGATTTGCAAAAAACCAAGCACAGAATTATGAAATCCTAAACCATTTAGAACTTTTTAAAATATTGGAATTACCTTTGCTTATTGGGCTTTCGCGAAAATCAATGGTATATAAGCCTTTGGATTTATCAGCGGACGCGGCACTCAATGGCACTACGGTTTTGAATACGGTAGCAATTCAAAAAGGCGCATCTATCTTGAGGGTCCATGATGTAAAAGAAGCGCTTGAATGCATTAAATTGACATCGCAATTGTCTTTAGTTTAAAGAATATTGCAAAAAGTATAGGATTATGAAGTACCTTATTATCAGTATCATATTACTGTTTGTCTCTTGCGGAAAGGAAAAATCTGTTCAGTTGCCAGAAGTGATCCATTCTGATATTCATACTATAGATGATGTATCAGCTGCGTATATTTTTTACAATGAAAGTGAGAAAGACAATACCGAATTAAACCGTAAAAATCTCATCATTTCCACCAATTGGTTGGTGAACGTTGATAAACGATTGACTTTAAAACAGGCCATTCCACACATCAAAATGCTCCAGGACAAAAAGCGAAATGCACAAATGCACAAAAATGAGGCGGCAAAGAACTACTATACATGCAACGATACCTCCATTAAAAACCTAGGTTTTATTGACTTTACCGAAACAATCTATCACAACGATATTGATAAGAATATTATTGAAAGTCAAAATCTCTACAACTTACCACCATTGGACCAAACCAACCACATTTTAAGTGTACTATTTAAAGCCAATGATTCCATTAGCATCAATACTTCCCACACCACAAAATCAGAATTTGTGAATCGCCTAAAATATATAGATTCGATTCAAAATAAAATCGTAGGTCTGGTGTACTTAAAATTTCATGAAAGCCTTACGTTTCAGCAATATATAACCTACAAATCAATTCTATCTGAAGTACAATTACAGAATGCCACCATCTCCAATGATGAGTATATTTTTAATTAAGAACTCTTACTCCGTAGCTCTGCTATGTAGTGCAAAAAAAAGTAAAATCTGGAACAAAAATCCCTATTTTCGCTTCAATCAAAAAGTCAAGATAAGTTCTAACTATATTTTGTTAAATTTACACAAACCACGCAACATTGGATAAACTTAAATTTTGGGATTTCGGCGTCATCGATTTTATTGATGTATTCCTAGTGGCCATCCTTTTGTATTACATTTATAAACTTGTAAAAGGCACCGTTGCCATTAATATTTTTATTGGCATTATCATCATATATGTCATTTGGAAACTGACTGATGTGCTGAACATGTTTATGTTGCACACTATTTTTGATGGTTTTATGACAGTCGGAATTATAGCACTCATCGTTGTGTTTCAGCCAGAAATTCGAAAGTTTCTACTCATGGTAGGTTCTACAAATTTAGGTGGTCAGCGAAAATTTTTCAGTAATATGAAATTCCTAAAAACCGAAAACAATACCGAGACTGATATTGCTACGATTGTGGCAGCTTGTGAAAATATGAGCGCTTCCAAAACAGGAGCGCTAATTGTACTGGAACGCAACAATAACCTCGATTTTTTAAAAGTTACTGGCGACGAAATGAACATTACCGTGACACAGCCCATTATAGAAAGCATTTTTTTCAAGAACAGCCCCTTGCACGATGGCGCCATTATTATTGCCAACAATACGGTAAAGGCCACTCGTGTAGTGCTGCCGGTCAACAACGACAAGAACATTCCTCAACGTTTCGGATTAAGGCACCGGGCAGCTATTGGCATTTCTGAAAAAACAGACGCTATAGCGCTGGTAGTCAGTGAAGAAACTGGACAAATTTCGTTTGTTATGAATGGGGAATTCATTATGTTTGAAGACACAGATCAACTATTAGGTCTCATTGCGAAAAATTTAGCATAATGAATTGTAAAAACTGCCAGACAGAGCTTTCGGTGGAAAGTGGTTATTGTTATTCTTGCGGAGGAAAGGTGATAAGGAATCGGTTGACGATTAGAAATTTGTACTATTATTTTGCTGAAACCTTCTTTAATTACGATAACAAGTTTCTACAAACCATCATCAAATTGATTGTCAATCCAAAAGATGTCATTGACTCCTATGTTCACGGCACGAGAAAAAGATATATCGAACCGTTGTCATTCTTTGCAATTTCCTTGACCATTTCAGGGCTTTACATCTTTATAGTGAGAAAATATTTCCCTGAATTGTTTGAATTTAGTGAACTCTACCAAAGTGATGCCCAAAAGGAGTTTGCAAATAAAATTACCGAGATTACCACCGAATATATTTCACTTCTAAACTTTGCCATCATTCCGGCATTGGCATTGATTTCAAGAATTGTTTTTTACAATAACCGCTATAATTATTCAGAGCATTTGGTTATTTATTTTTTTACCATGTCTTTGTTTTCAATGTTTTCTGTAGTGTGCACATTGATAATCGCCGCCTTTTTCCAAATGCCCCTGTTAACCATAAGTAGTTTGCTGTATTTAACTTTCTTCTTGTATCACTGTTATTTAATGAAGCAGGTATTTGATTTGAGTTTTAAACAGCTTTTGGTGAAGATATCTATTTTTATTCCGCTATTCTTGTTTTTCTATTTCGGATTTTCCATTCTCTTGTTTTTAATTGCATTTGCAACCGGACACCTTAATCTACAAGATTTTGCTCCACCTTCATAAACTGCACCTCATACAAGTTACGGTAATATCCATCCTTTTTCTTCAACAATTCTTTATGTGTGCCTTGCTCCACAATATGACCCGAATCCATGACGATGATGCTATCCGCTTTTTTTATCGTCGCCAAACGGTGAGCGATTACAATGGAAGTCCGTCCATTTGTGATTTTATCGGTTGCATCCTGAATCAGTTGCTCGGAATAAGAATCGACAGAAGAAGTGGCTTCATCCAATATCAAAATACTAGGATTGGTGACATATGCCCTCAAAAAGGAAATCAATTGCCGCTGACCTGAAGACAGCATCGCACCACGTTCCTTAACGTTGTAATGATACCCATTGGGTAAACTCATTATAAAATCGTGAATACCAATATCCTTTGCAGCTTTATAGACTTCTTCTTCGGTGATGTCCTTATTGTTAAGCGTGATATTATTCAGAATTGTATCGGCAAATAGAAATACATCTTGCAAAACGACAGCAATTTGAGCCCGTAAGGATTTCAGTGTAATGTTTTTTATGTTGATGGCATCAATTTTTATGGCACCATTTTGAATGTCATAAAATCGATTCAACAAATTAATTATTGTTGATTTTCCAGCCCCTGTAGCCCCAACAATAGCAATAGTCTGACCTGAATGAACCTCAAACGAAATACCTTTTAATACTGTTTCATCAGGAATATAGGAAAATTGAACGTTTTCAAATGTGATATCGCCTTTAAACTGTGGCGCTTCAATAGTTCCAACATCATCGATGTGCGAATTGGTATCCAATACATCAAACACACGATTGGCAGCTACCATTCCCATTTGAAGTGTGTTAAATTTATTGGCAATTTGATTCAAAGGTCTAAACAACATGGGGATCATCATGATAAAGGCCGTAAGCTCACCCAAGGACGCCGTGTTGTCCAATACAACATTCAATCCACCATACCAGACTACAAGACCCAGTGTGATTGAGGATAAAAATTCGGCAATTGGAAAGAAAATGGAATTATACCATACCGTCTTTAACCACCCTTTTTTATGGCGTTCGTTGATCTCCATAAACTTTCTATACTCCGTTTCCTCACGCGTAAAAAGCTGAAGGATCTTCATACCTGTGACCCGCTCCTGAACAAACGAATTGAGATTGGAAACTTCATTACGAACATCTTCAAAAGCCATTTTCATATACTTCTGAAAAATATTGGTTGCATAAATAATCACTGGCATTGTTATGAAAACGATCAGCGCCAATTTCCAATTCATGTAAGCCATCATACCTCCAATGGCAATCATTTTAAGTAAATCACTAAAAATCATGAACAACCCATCTCCAAAAACATCGGCAATCCGTTCCATGTCCGTAACGGTCCGCGTGACCAAAACCCCAACTGATGAATTATCGAAATACTTCATCTTAAAGGACATGATATGTTTGAACAGTTTGATTCTGATATCCTTCACAACAGTTTGTCCCAGCCAAGTTGCATAGTAGATAAACAAAAGGTTGCAAACCACTTCGAGAATTAACAGTACCACCATAAGTATGATGAAATACATAAATCCATCATATTCTTGCAACGCAATTTTAGTATCGATCGCCTGCTGTAAAATTTTTGGGCGCCAAACCCCAAAGACTGCCAAGCCAATGACAAACGCAAGCGTGCTGTAAAACACCAGTTTGTAAGGGCGTATATATTGCATCAACCGCCCAAAAAGCGATACATCATATATATTTTTAATCTTTTTTGCCATCAGTCATTCCGATTTATCTTATCTGGATATACAATTTTTGTTAAATACAACCCATTGGGAGGCACTGAAAATCCCGCTTCACTCCTATTTTGAGAACTAATGATCTCGTGCAATGCTTCAACCTTTGTTTTGCCTAGCCCGATATTAATCATTGTTCCAACAATTGCCCTGACCATATTCCTTAAAAAACGATCTGCAGTTATGATAAAAATCAATTCATCATTCTCCTGTTTCCAATAGGCTTCTTTAATATCGCAATTATAGGTTTTTACATCTGTATTGCTTTTAGAAAAGCATTGAAAATTCTTATACTGTAATAAAATAATACACGCTTCATTCATTTTCTCCACGTCCATAGGAAAAAAAACATGGTAGGCAAAATCACTTGTAAAGACATTTTTCTTATTGGAAATTCTATAGTTGTAAGTCCGGCTCAAAGCATTAAAACGCGCATGCGCTTTGTCCTTAACTTTAAAAATAGTGTGTATAGCAATATCCTTCGGTAAAAAACAATTCAGTTTGAAGATCATTAGGTCAATATCAAATTCCGTATCCAGATCAAAATGGGCAAACATCTGTAATGCATGGACACCAGCATCTGTACGTCCCGCTCCCATGATACTGATTTTGGCACGCAATAATTTAGTTAAAGCTTCTTCCAACACCCGTTGTACCGAAATACCATTGGGCTGATTTTGCCAACCGTGATACGCTTTTCCGTTATATGACAATTCAATAAAATATCTCAATTTGGGTATGCTATATTTGTTATAGATTTAATCGAATCAAGAATAAAGACTTGATTGGAACTAATAATTTATTCGCCCTTAAATTTTAAATAATTACTTTATTTTTACAAAAAGCAAAGATAGTATTTGTGAATGACGAATTACGAATTCCGAATTATGATTTTTTTACCAGCAATTTTAAACAAGACACTTGAAACAAATTAATTGAAAAAGATTCTTCTACTTTCTGATACACACAGTTATATTGATGACGATATTTTAAAGTATGTGAAACAAGCCGATGAAGTTTGGCATGCAGGCGATATTGGAGATTTACAAGTGACAGACATCATCAAAAAATTAAAACCTTTAAAGGCTGTATTTGGCAATATTGATGATACCCAAGCACGACTTGAGTTTCCAGAAGTGAATAGATTTATGTGTGAGGATGTTGATGTTCTCATCACCCATATTGGTGGTTATCCCGGCAAATACAACCCGAGGATAAGAGATGTACTTTATGAGAATCCGCCACGAATCTTCATTTGTGGCCATTCACACATCCTTAAAGTAATGCCAGATAAAAAATTAAATCTCATTCATATGAATCCGGGGGCGATTGGCAAGCATGGCTTTCAGCAAGTGAGGACGATGTTGCGATTTACGATTGATGGCAGTAAAATTGAAAATTTGGAAGTGATTGAGTTTAAGAAATAAAAAAGCCCAAGATCTCCACCTTGGGCTTACGCACTAACAAAATTAAGTTAAGAGGATTTATCGTAATCGATCCACAGATTTTACGAGATCTTCATCCTTTTTTATGGCCTTGTTGGCCAAAACCAACAACACGATAGATAAAGCAGGAAGAATGATCCCAATACCTTTCTCCGAAACGTCAGCTTCTCCAGATATGTTTAGGGACTGATATACAAATAATCCTAATAAAATAAAGTTTAATATGATGTTCAATCTGTTCATCACAAATTGAGATTTTCTGTTTTTATAACCAAAAATCGAAATCAAAGATAAGGAGGCCGAACCCAAAAATAAAGCCAAATAATATAAATTATCTTGTGCAAAGACCAATTCATCTGTGCTTGTGGTCCATAAATGGAAGATAAAAATAAGACCCCCAGAACTTATGGCGGCCAATAACAAATACACTGTTTGTATGCGTTGTAACATTTATTTCAAAAAATTTAACGACAAAATTAACAGTTTCTTTTTAAAAGTTATATCAATTTTTAAAATAAAATTGTATTATTGCAAAGATAAATTGTACATCAGTCCGTTACATTCGATCAAATCTTCAAATTTTTCTTGGTTTTACCCTCATCTTTCAGTTTTATTGAAAAGTTCAGAAAAGGCCAGTTTCAGTTTAAAA
>JBGSXJ010000198.1:0-7146 GCA_041751535.1 Aquaticitalea sp. | reverse complement strand
CCCAAAACCATCATCCCGATTGGACAAATGTGTATAACATTTTGACCATTTCCCTATCCACGCATTCTGCCAAGGGTGTTACGGAAAAAGATTTTAAATTGGCTGAAGCCATTGAAGCCATTGTCGAAGTGCAAGAATAACCGTTTTTTTTAGTTTTAAAATAGATATTTTTTTACATTACCAGACTTTTAAAACTGTCAATGGTAAAACAATTACTTGTCTTCGTTTTATGCATTTATTTTGGGTCAAATCAGGCGCAAAACGATCCGTTATTTTGCAAACAAACAGCTGCAATACAACGCCTTATATCCAAATCCCATTACAGCCCAAAACCTGTAAATGACAGTCTTTCCAAGGGTGTTTTTGAATTGTTCCTTAATCAACTTGATGAAAACAAACGCTATTTTTATCAAAGCGACATCGACGCTTTTAAGGTAGATGAATATAAAATTGATGATTATCTTCTCTCCAATTCCTGTGATTTTATTCATAAATATGCACAAACGCTAAAAAAGCGGATGGCATTTTCAAAAAGCATTGTTCAAGACTTAAGAAATGAAACCTTTGATTATTCCGGTAAGGACACCTTATACTTTACACCAAATAATAAGGATGTGTATTTTAAGGATGAAATAAAAGCCAAATCATATTGGAACAAGCGCATTCGCTATTTGATCATTTCCAAATTGATTGAGGAAGATTCACTACTTGAAAACATCGAACGTAATTTTAAAGTTCGCGCAGCCGAAATTAAGCCAAAAATAATTGAGAATCAACTCTGTCTATTAGATGAGGCCTTAAATCAAAAAGGAAGTATTGATGTCCTTGTGAAAGAAACTTTTTTGAATGCTCTCTTGAATTATCAAGATCCAAATTCATCTTATTTCAACGATTCTGACAAAACGGAATTTGAAAGTAGTGTAGCCAATGACCAATTGAGTTTTGGCATTGCAACAACAAAAAATAATGATGGTGAAATCATTATCGCATATATTTCTCCCGGTAGTGCTGCATTTAAAAATGGAACTATTGAAGCAAATGATGTGTTGCAGTCCTTATTGAGCGGTAAAAATTTACTAGAAACTTATTGTGTTTCCAATGATGATATCCTTGCGTTCATAAACAATGAAAAGCACGAAACCATCATTTTTAAAATAAAAAAACCAAATGGTAGCATCGAGGCTGTCGAACTTACCAAAACCCGAACTAAAATTGAAGACAATTCCGTTAGAGGCTATGTCCTTCAAAATGAAATGGATTTTGGTTACATCAAAATTTCCAGCTTTTATACCGATTTGGAATCACCCAATGGCTTGGGATTGGCCAATGATGTCGCTAAAGAACTCTACAAACTCAACCAAGAGAATATTAAGGGTCTTATTATCGATTTACGATTCAACGGAGGCGGTTCCATGAAAGAAGCGGCAGAACTATCGGGAATGTTCATTGACAGAGGTCCATTATCTGTCATCAAATATCCCGCCGGAGACACCTACACAATTCGGGATATGAACCGAGGATCGTTGTTCTCTAAACCAATACTTGTGCTCATCAACAATTTCAGCGCATCGGCCTCGGAGTTTTTCGCCAGCGTCATGCAAGATTATAACAGAGGTATTATTGTCGGTTCGCCCAGTCATGGTAAGTCAAGCGCCCAAACTATTCTGCCCTTGAGCGAAATAGAGAATTTAGGATTTTGCAAGATAACGGTTGAGAAATTTTATCGAATCACGGGCTTGAGTCATCAGTCAGTTGGTGTCATTCCAGATGTGCTTATTCCTTCTTTGTACGATAATTTTAAGACAAACGAAGGTTTTGAAAAACATGCATTGAAACCAGATTCGGTTGAAACGACTATGAAATACGATAGATTTAAGTCGTTTCCTTTGCAATTCATTAATTCCAATAGTAACAAACGTGTTGAGAACAACCCAAGTTTTAAAGCTATAAAGGAAATCAATTCCATAGTACTTGACGACTATATCAATAAGGTTTCAAAATACCCGCTTACACTTGACAATATCTATAATGACCTCAATGGCTATAATATGCTTTGGACTGATTTTTATTCACTTCTGGACGCACAATCCACAAGCATTTCGGCTCGTAATACCATTTCTACTGATGAAATTTTAAACTATAACGAAGACGACAAAACTGCTAATGATATGATCCTTGAGGATATTGCTAATGATGTTTATATTGAAGAAGCGCATAAAATTTTACTCGATTTACTCAAACCAAAAAACAACTAAACTATTTAAACATGAAGTCCATTTTAACCATCTTATTATTGATAAGTTCCGTTGTGATGTATTCACAGAAGTTTAAAAATGCATCAGAATACCTCGATTTTGTGAGTCAAGAACAGGAAGCAATCACAAAAAATATGTGGAAGTACACCAAAGCCATGGCGCACAGCAAAAGTGACCGAACGATTGATAGCAAACGTTCCGTTCTGTTAAAGTCTGTAGAACGTGCCATCGCCAAAATTGAAAAAGCAGATGGATATGATGGTGATGACTTTAAAAACCATATTTTAAGATACATGCGATTGAACGAAAGCATGTTAAATCAGGATTATGCCAATATAATAGATCTAAAAGAGGTTGCCGAGCAATCCTATGATTTTATGGAAGCCTATATCCTAGCTCAAGAAATGGCAGATAAAAAGATGGAAGAGGCTTACATAGAATATGACACCAATTTCAGATTGTTTGCAGCAACTAATAAAATCAATATCATCGATAATGTTTCGGACCTTGGTAAAAAGATGAAAATCTCCAGAGAAGTCTTTAATCATTACAATAAACTACATCTCATTCATTTTAAAGTAAGCATCAATGAGGTCTATTTGTGGGAAGCCATCGAAAAAGGAGATGTCAATGCCATTCAACAAAATGCGAACGCTTTGAGTCAGTCAGCCAAAGAGGGCTTGGAACTATTAAGCACCCTTGAACTCTATAAAAATGACAAATCGGTCGTGGAGGCCACCAAAAAATCATTTGAATTTTATATAGATGAAGCCGATAATCAAATTCCAAGTGTTACCGAATTTTTGGTTACCAACGAAGATTTTGAAACTATCAAAAACACCCTCGAAAAAACACCGGAAAAGAAACGCACCAAAGAACAAGTAGATACTTACAACAAAAAAGTAAAGGACATCAACAAGATGGTGGTCAACTATAACAAAACCAACGAATCGTTAAACCGAAATAGGCAAAACGCCATAAACCTATTAAACAACGCCAACGAAAACTTTTTGTCCAAACACATACCAAACGATTGATGTATTTTTTTAAATTTGCGAAGAATTTTTGAAGATATTATTATAAAAACATAATGTTTCCGCTTTCACGGAAATGACTAAACTATATACACATGGGAAGAGCTTTTGAATTTAGAAAGGCACGTAAAATGAAACGCTGGTCCGCAATGAGCAAAGCCTTTACACGTATTGGCAAAGACATCGTTATGGCCGTTAAGGAAGGAGGTCCGGAACCTGATAGCAACTCGAGATTAAGAGCTGTCATTCAGAATGCAAAGGCAGTAAATATGCCGAAAGACAACGTAGAACGCGCTATCAAAAAAGCCAGTGAAAAAGGACAAGGCGACTACAAAGAAGTGCTTTTTGAAGGCTATGCGCCGCACGGCATCGCAATACTAGTGGAAACCGCTACCGACAACAACACGCGGACGGTTGCCAACATCCGTAGTTATTTTAATAAATGTGATGGCAGTTTAGGCACTTCAGGTTCTGTGGTGTTTATGTTTGATCATTCGTGCAACTTCCGTATTCCTGCCGATGGTATTGATGCCGAAGAACTCGAACTCGAGATGATCGATTTTGGCGTGGAGGAAGTTTTTGTGGATGATGATGGCATCCTCATATACGCACCTTTTGAAAGTTTTGGTGCCATTCAATCTGAACTCGAATCCAGAAGTCTTGAGATTTTATCTTCAGGTTTTGAAAGGATTCCACAAGTCACCAAATCTTTGACACCGGAAGAAGCTGCAGATGTGGAAAAACTATTGGAAAAGATTGAAGAAGATGATGATGTCCAAAACGTCTATCACACCATGGAAGAAAGCTCGGAAGATTAATTTTTTACGTAAAGGAACCAAGACCGCTGCACGGCAAGAATCAGGAATGAAGACTCATTATCTAATTGTTAAATATTAATAGAATATAAGGGAGCTTATGGCTCTCTTTTTTATTGATCCCAAGTCAAAAATGCATTACAAACGCCAACAACTACAAATAACGCTCCTTGATGACTTCGACATGGTGGTTTTCGTGGCCAACTATGATAAATCCCGCCGCCCTTGTAGACAGTCTGCTGTTACTTGCAGTACCAATGGCTGATAGCATCTCATCATCAAAGCTTTTAAATAATTCCAATGTAGCTTTTCTCACTGCCTTATACTCCGCCAACAAACCTTTAAAACTCCTTGAGCTAGCTTTACTGGGTAAAACATAGTTATCCTGGTCAAATCCGGGTAAGGGTGTTGGATCCATTCGGGCGATTCGCAATGCCCTGTAAGCAAAAATTCGTTCGGTGTCGATGATGTGCTGCAGAATTTCCTTTATGTTCCATTTTCCTTCTGCATAGTGATATTCCAATTTATAATCAGGTATACTTCTGAAAAAGGCGAGAATTGTTTCACAATTGGATTCTAAACCTTCCAATAATTCAACTTCCCCTACTTTGCTTATGTATGTTTGATAATATACATTGTATTCGTTGGGTTGAAGGTCATTTGCTGTCATATTGAAGGTCGTGATTTAGGATTTAAAAATAACAAAAAATCCCTTTGCCAACTTTTAGACAAAGGGATTTTTATGTTTGAATATATTAATTACATATCGCTAAAAATGGTATGCATCAAACGTTTTTTGTCGTTGATACTTTCTTCCAATGAAATCATGGTTTCTGTTCTGTAGATGCCTTCAATATCATCCAACATAAAGATGATATCTTTTGCATGAGTTGTGTTTTTGGCTCGAATTTTACAGAAAATATTGAATTTTCCTGTGGTAATATGAGCCACAGTTACAAATGGAATTTCATTGATGCGTTCCAAAACAAATTTGGTTTGGGATGTATTATTTAGAAATATGCCAACATAAGCAATAAAGGAGTATCCCAGTTTTTTATAATCAAGTGTTAAAGAAGAACCTTGAATTATGCCTGCTTCTTCCATTTTTTTTACTCGTACGTGAACCGTTCCGGCTGAAATAAGTAATTTTTTTGCAATATCCGTAAACGGAATTCTTGTGTTTTCAATCAACATATCCAATATTTGGTGGTCGACTTCATCCAATTTAAATTTTGCCATTTTTTTGTTTCCTTTAATTTTTTTACAAAAATAATGGATTTAAGATGAAGATATAGCATAAAAAGTGAGATTTTTTAGAGTTTAAGTGAGAATCTTTCATTATTCATCAATACGAAATCGTTTTCGTAACCTACATAAAGTGGTTGTTGATTTTGTGTAGAAAGCACAGCACCATTTGCATTCACTTCTTTATGACCATAAAAATCATTGAGGCTAGATATTTTTTCAATTACAGGCATAAATTCAATGCGATTGTCAACTAATTTTTCTTGAAATTGTATGGCCACGTCACAAATGGAGTCATTTATAGTCGCATTTCTAACAATTATATCAAAAAACAGCTTCTCGTTTTGCGGTATATCAAAATAAGGAGCAAAATTTTCGCCTTTTACATTACCTGAAGCAATACATTCCAAGGCTATCAACAAAGACTGAAAAATATATTCCCTGACCACTTCCCTATTGTAATCGTCCTTATAATGACCGGCTTCAAACAATAATGTAGGCACATCAAAGCTTTGGAAGGTATCACCAACACAATTAATGTTAAAAGAATCATCATAAATGCCCACTTGATGTGGAATTTGCATTTGCAAGCCCTCGTTAATTTTTACGATGAGTTCCATCGCTATTTTGCGCGTTTCGGTCACACTGCACAATTCGTCCTGCGCAGGTGCCAAAAATGAGACTGTTGCCGGATGATTGGTCTTGCCTGCACTAAAAATAGTGCGTTGCCCATGTAGATTAAAGCAAAAATCAGGTTTAAACCCATCAAAATACAATCGCAACACCTTGCTTTCGGGTTGTGAAAGTGCCTGCGCATCCCGATTGAGGTCTATTTCATTTGCATTAACGCGTGTATATGCCCTCGCTCCATCAGGATTGAGCATCGGGATCATGACAATGGTACATCTGGAAAGTATTTTAAGAATAATTTCCGAATCGGAATCCGCAAACACATTGCAAAGATCAAAAAGCGCCTTGGTGGTAGTGCTTTCATTTCCGTGCATTTGCGACCACATCAAAATCTTTATTTTTCCTGTTCCGATTTTAATTGCATGAATCGATTCTCCCAAAACAGATTTTCCGATAATGGGAATGTCAAAAAGTGATGTGTGTTTTTTAATCAAAGGTGTGATATGATCGCTGAAGATATAACGACCATATAGATCCTTTTCCTTATGGGTTTTGAACAGATTTTGAAGTGCCTCTAAATTCATTTATACCGATTGATATACAAATGTAAACAATTCAAAATTTACAGATGTAAACAACCAAAAAGACTATAATTGTTTACAATGCTAAACCATTTTAAACAATTTGCAATCACCATAATTGATTTTTAATTCCATTAATTATATCGTTATTATAATTATATTTATATTACTATATTTCAGTTAATTAAACTACTTTATATAAAGTTAAAAATTATGTAAAGGAATGATTTACTGTTAAATAATACTATATATCTCGTAATAATATTTACATTTGTAACGGATTTAATTATAAACAATTGTTTACAATGATAAACAGCGATGATTTTGCAAAAAGACTTGAAAAAGTGATTGATTTTTATGGTGAGAGTGCGTCTTCCTTCTCCGAAAAAATCGGTGTGCAGCGCTCGAGTATTTCACATATTTTGTCGGGTCGAAATAAGCCAAGTTTGGATTTTGTCCTGAAAATTCTTTCTGTTTATCCAGAAGTGGAATTGTACTGGCTTCTCAATGGAAAAGGATCATTTCCTTCCACTCCAACTTCAAATGAATTATCCAACGATAAAAAGGCACAAATGGTAAGTAATCC
>JBGSXJ010000197.1:0-5228 GCA_041751535.1 Aquaticitalea sp. | reverse complement strand
TGAGATCAATGTGACAAATATCTTCAACAATGAATTCAGACAACAAAATTCTTTCAGTGACTTTTTGATAAGTGACAGCAAGACTTTCATTCTTCCAAGAATTATCATGTTTAAGATTGCTTATAAGTTTTGATTAATTCGAAATCAACAACGTATTCCCACCACCACTTTCTACGCGATATTCCTTTAGTCCGCAGGGTAAATCAGAAGCAAAGGGTTGGCCGGTGAGCAAACTGTATTCGTTTTGGTCTTCGCAGCCGCATTTGCCTACTCCGGCAGTATTTACCAAGAGTGAGAATGTGTTTTGAGCATGACAACAACCAATTGCTAACTTGCGGGGATTTTCAAATTTTAACACTAAATGTTAAAGTTTTATCCAGACCTACCCCATTTCATTACGGCTTTTCTCTAAAACGCGCTTGAAAGTAAACAATAGTGCAGACCTACTGATTTTGGCGAAAAAGGCTACATAAATTTGGAATTACCGTGTTTTGTTTCTTTCTTTGAAAAGTTGCAGATTTAGTGAATGTGAACTTTTTACAAGTTGTTTTACATGAGTGGTTTGCGACACCTGGATTGATTCAAAAACCGATTGAAAATGGAAAAACTCTTTTAAAAGTTTCAAAAGATGGCATCTCATGTGTTATAAACCCCAATGGTGGGATTGAGAAAAGTTTGAAAATGAAATCGAAAAAATAGAGGTTACAGCTTCTAATAATCAAAGTTTATTTTCAAAAATTGTTAACTGCTTATGAAATATCTTCTAATTATATTTATTAGCTTCGAGTTTATTGGCTCCTGTAATGCACAGTCAAACGATACTGAGGCTGCCTTATATAATGTAGGGTTTGGGGCAATTTTTGGTACTGTTGGAGCTATTATCAACAAAGAAAAAGCGGAACCATTGGGGAAAGTGATTAAAAAATCCCTTTGGCAAGGCGCATTGGGCGGATATATAACTTTTGAAAGTAAACGAATTTTAAGAGAATCGGCAAGACAAGAACAGTGGGAGTATTTTTGGGTGGCAAAAGTAGTGAATGCAGCAGGGACTTCTATTAAGGAAAATGCGGCACTTAACAATGATTTTTGGGAACGATGGCATATAAATATTGGTTTTAACAGACTGGAATTCCATACTAAAGAAAAGTTTACAATTAAATACAAATTGATGCCATACACTTTTGGTTATGTTGTTGACGCCTTTTTTAGATATGATTTTAAGTTTAAAGAGTCTTTAAGAGTTGGTGATTTTATATTTAGCACAAATACTGAGTTCAATAATAACAATTTTATAAATGTAGATGCTATATCCCGCCCAGGACATATTGTATATGAAACTAACTTTATTGATGATATAGAGCTCCAAGCTCATGAAGTTGTTCATCAATATCAGTCCAATGACTTTTCAATTTTTAACACTTACTTAAATAAACCTGTGACCAATTGGTCGAAAAAGAATAAAACGGTTTCTTTTTTATATAAACATTTGTATTTAGAATATCATTATTTGATTTTAAGCCCTTTGTATGTTCTAGAAAGTAAAAATGCCAATAATTACTATGATAATTTCTTTGAACATGAGGCAGAATATTTTAGTAGTGGTTTTGATTAAGTGTTTTTATAAAATTACTCAAATGAAAATATACACAAAAAAAACCTTAATTCGTAATCAACAACTTATTATACCCGCCACTTTCCACACGGTATTCTTTGAGGTCGCAAGTCACGTCACTCTTAAAGGGTTGGCCAGTGAGTAGGCTAAATTCGTTTTTGTCTTCACAACCGCAGATGCCTACTCCGGCAGTGTTTACAAAGATTGAGAATGTAATTGGAGAATGGCAACCATCAATTGTTAATTTGTGGGGATGTTAAAATTTTAACACTAAATGTTAAAGTTTTATCCAGCCATACCCATTTCATTACGGTTTTTCCGTAAAACGCGCTTGAAAGTCAAGTATACTGGGAAGTTGTTGATAACAAGGATTTTCTTACTGAAATTTTGGATATTCCGTTTTTTTTTTTTTCTTTGGAAGGTTGCGAATTTAATGAATGTGAGCTTTTTACAAGTTAGTTTACAGTAGTGATTTGTGACAACTGGATTAATCCAAAAACCAGCTGGTTTATTTTTTCTTTTAACTTGTAAAACTTGTAGCAGTACCCAACTTGTAGTTTCTAAACTTGTAAATCAATGTTTGTATTAACCAACCTGCATTTAAAAACAATGTGTGGGTTTAAATTTTTAGAAATTATGAAAAAACTATTGTTATTTTTATCTATTGCGTTTGTAATGTCATGTTCGGAAAATGATATTCAAAATGACGAAATGACCAAACATATAGAAGGTCAAAATGAGACCGGCTTTGCAAATCGAGGTTTTGAAATTGATACCACATTTTTTGTAACTGAAGCTAAAAAAGCCATGGCAAGTTTTGTGTCAGAAGTTGGGACATATTACCATTCGGGTGATACTTATCAAGATTTAAAGGAATCTCTAGACCCAACCAACCAACTTTCTGATATTACCACCACGGGAGACGATTTACTATTTCAAGCATTTAAGTATCTTGAAGATGATATTGATGAAAGTCAAATGAGTGGCGAGCTAATAATGGTTGCTCTTAATGAGATCCTTGTTCGTGCGGATACTATGGGGATAAAAAGTTTAGATAACGTCGATTTAGAAGAAGGTTCTACTTGGCTATTTGGTGTTGACGAAAGTTTATTAAATCG
The DNA here is from genome assembly GCA_041751535.1 of Aquaticitalea sp. Classification (GTDB taxonomy): domain Bacteria; phylum Bacteroidota; class Bacteroidia; order Flavobacteriales; family Flavobacteriaceae; genus JBPOFM01. Next base: position 2,498 of record JBGSXJ010000197.1, on the reverse strand, counting down.
GGGAGGTTGCAGATGGTACCAATTAGGATGCCATGCCTCTTCTATATGGAATTGGTTCACGAGTACAGCTAATGGAGGCGGTACAACTAACGGACAAGCTCTTAGTTGGGCAGTTGGTATTATAGTAGCTTTAATCGCATTGATGAACGATTAATGCCCTTTAAACATTTTTGAATATCTGGGGCATAATCTTTAAAGATGATGCCCTTCTTTTTTTAAACATGATAAATTATGAACAAGATTATCTGCAGTTCAATTTTTTTAGCTTTTATAATTTTCCCTTTGAAAGCATATACACAGTCTAGCATTTCAATCGGTGGACAGGCGGGGTTAGCTACTACAGATGGTGACTTGGGCAGATTGTTATACATCTCTTCAGATATAGCGTTTGATGAAAAATACGGTATGGAACTTGGCTTTTCATATCTCAAAATAGAAGAATCAAATGGCAACTCCTATATCACCCACCGATATTCAATCTTGGCGGAGCATTATATAAATTCGGATGATAAACGTTTTCAAATTTCTGGAAAGATGGGGCCATCGATTCTATCATATCACAATGCTGAAGATTACAAATCCACTTTAGGATTAGATGTTGGGTTGGACACCTCTTACTCAATTTTTGGTCCTGTATCTATAAATTTCGGCTTTATAAATAATGTTAACAAGAACACAAATTTAATTGTCCAAATCTATCTTGGTTTTTCTTATAACTTTAATTTTCAAAACAAAGTAGTCGCAATTGAATAATAATAAACACCTTATTCATAAATTTGTGCTAGAAAAGTGCAAAAAAGCATCTTGGGAACAGAAAAGTATCTGGATGTTTGGAATATAAAAATAATTTGAATTTCATTACAGTTACCTAAAAATATAAATCATTTATTAACATTCTAAATACCAAATCGTGAAAAAAATAATTCCACTACTATTTATTGTCATATTTACCTCATGCATTTCAGCGGTATTGAATCAGGCGTTAGAAAAAGTTGGAGTATTTGACGATAAAGCAGAATTAAAAATGATCAGCACTAATGATAAAAATTTGATATTCATTGGAATGCATCATATTGGAAGGAAAGAATTTTATGATGATATGGCAAGGAAAGTTGACTCCCTACAACGACAAGGATATGTTGTTTTGTATGAACTAATCAAGAAAAGTAATGGAATTGACTCTGTATCCAATGATATATATAAGAAGAAGTTTAGAAAAATTATGGGTATAGCAAATACTAAATACTATGACACAATAAATAACTTAATCGCAGGAAGGTTTAAATATAAAGGCAACTATAAATTAACAAATCAACCTTCCTATAATAACTTAAAAGTTGACATGGAAAATGCTAAAAATATCGATGTTGAATTAGTTGATTTAATAAAAGCATTTGAATTGAAACATGGTGAAATTGACCTTGATGATTGCGACCAAGAGACAAAAAGTGATTCTCCAGTTTATGATTGTAATAGAATTGATAATGATCGCGCTGAATTATTTAAAAATGAATTTGTTTTTACTTATAGAAATAAAAATATAGCAAATGAAATTCATAATTCCACGGAAAAAAACATTTTGGTTATTTATGGAAAGAATCACTTTGATGGATTAAGAGCCGAATTAGACGCTTTAGATAAGAACTGGAAATAGACTTTAAGGCAAAATAGTTTTTTATAGTAATTTAAGATAATCTATAGAATGGGAATGATTTATATTAATAGTCGATACTAAAATTGTTAGATTTTAATTAGAAATCAACAACGTATTCCCACCACCACTCTCAACCCGATATTCCTTAAGTCCGCAAGGTAAATCAGAAGCAAAGGGTTGGCCTGTGAGCAAACTGTATTCGTTTTGGTCTTCGCAACCGCAAATACCGATCCCGCCATTATTTTCTAAAAATGAGCACGTAGTTGGCGGATGGCTTGGGTCGGCGGCATCAAAAGCCCTGAATTGATCCCCTATTCGGGAGAGGTAAACACCAGCATTGCCTTGATTTGGAATATAAACCGTAGTCCCTGTAAATTGCAGTTGACTGTATTGAGGAAGATTCAAATTGACACTCGCATTGACATTGACATTCAATAAAAAATTACATCGATTCACCGGGTCATTTTTGCTACAGGAAGTGATCATTACAAGACCAATAAGACTAAAAATTTGCTTCATTTCTTTAAAGAATTTGCGTCGCAATTTACGACAAAATACGCGTTGCAATAAATATTTCGTATATTTGTCTTTCAATCTCGTGCGAGCGGGATTTTTTTTATGCTGAACTAGTTTCGGCTTGATTCATATAGCCTAATCGCTATATGTTTTTATATTTAAACGAATGAGTTATGAGTAAAGTATCTTATTACACTGCGGAAGGATTAAAAAAATTAAGGAGCGAACTCAATCAGCTCCGTGATGTCGAACGACCAAAAGCTTCCCAAGCCATTGCGGAGGCAAGGGACAAAGGCGATTTGAGCGAAAATGCCGAATATGATGCTGC
>JBGSXJ010000196.1:0-3896 GCA_041751535.1 Aquaticitalea sp. | reverse complement strand
GGCGAGTGTAGACGAGTATAAAGATGCTCTTGAAAACAATACATTGGTTCCACAAGTCACGAATGTACTGCAATCGCAGATGACCGATATTCAAAGTACGCTCAATAAAGTGAAACGTTTAGAGGATATTCAATCCTAAATGTTTTAAATTATATGGATTGAAATTAAACAGACCCTGCAGAAATTTTGTGGGGTTTTTTTATATTAAATGAAACTCCCGTTAAGAGCAGAGACTTAACGGGAGTTAACTAAATTTAGACTAACTTATACTTAACTTATTTGACAATTAAACGTTTAATGATGCCTTCTGATGTTGATAATACATAAATACCTGTTGGCAACGCTGACGTATCAATGGAAGCGGCTTGATCTTTTGTAAATAATAATTTCCCCGTCAAATCATATAATGTAACATCAGCTATTCTATTGAAATAAACCAGTCCATTTTCTGAAGGATTTGGAAACACTGTAAAGGTCTTTGGTGCTGCTAACTCATAATCCGGAATTGATAAAGCACTCGCATCAACTTCAAAAATGGTTAATGTTCCACTTATTTCGTTGGCTACAATCACATAACCACTTTCTGTTGGGCTATCTTCTGACGCTATATACGTAATGCCTTCAGCACCATGGTCACCAGCGTATGTCGAAGTGCTCCTTGTGTTTTTATAATCCACAAATACTGGTGCATTTGGATTAGTAACATTGTAAACCATCACGCCACCTACACGCTCCAATGAAATAAAAGCAAAGGTTTGATTGGCTATTGTAGCAATGGTCACGCCTTCTGGTTCAGGGCCTTTGGCACGACTTCTACCCTTTGGCGTGTTGTTTCCGTGATCGGCATTAAAAATAGTTGGGAAATTAGCTGCAGTGTACATTTCGAAATCATCCCCGCTATCATATACTATCTGTTTGGTGTCAGTATTGAAAATAGAGAATGAACGTGTCCCTACGCTATAAATTTGTTCAAACTCTGCATCCATATCTGTATTCCCATCCAAATTGGTCACTCTAAAACGACCCAAATTGTAGGAGGCTTTCAATACATCTGCCTGTGGATATATTGCAGCATCCAATAAATAGCTGCTATTTCCTACCGTTGTTCGCTCTTCAAAACCTGTATATTCTTTTTCGTCCCCTTCGTTGGCAGTTACCAAGTAGGTTGTACCACCTACTGTATAACTTCCAATAGCATCCGGAATATAGTACGATTGTACTGGCCAATTGGCAATTAATACTTCATTATTGTTATCAGACGCATCAAATCCGTTACCAGGCAAGCTCATGTCTTTAGTGCCTAAAGCCCAAACATCTACAATACTATTTGTAGATAAATCAATTTCAGCAATGGCATTATTCTCTTGTAACGATACCCATGCCTTTTGGGAATCAGCACTAACAGTTATAAATTCAGGTTCAAAATCTTGTGATAATGTACTAGTTAATTTCAACTTTCTCACACCCGATGCTATTAAATCTGCCTCTTGAGTGTTATATTCAGTAAATAACAAGGTTGTAGCATCGCTTTGTGTCAAAGTAGCAATACCACCAGAAATATCAATCACACTCACCGACCCTTCTGGATCAATAGAATAATTGCTATTTGGCTGACCTTCATTGGCAGTCAATACTTTGGCACCATCTGGAGAAAAGGTCACCATATCTGGTAAAGCACCAACAGTAACTTGATTCATATAAACCCCATCTGTATCAAAAAATACAACTGAACCATCTAAAGTTTCATCAGCATTAGGAGACGCAATTGCGACAATACCATTCTTAACTGCAACACTTGTAAGACCTCCATAAGGATTAATGTCGATTGAGGTAATCACTTGCGGTGCTGTTGGGTCACTAAAATTAATAATGTCTAAAAACCCTGCAATTGCACTGGTAGTGAATAAGCGTTGTGATATAGGATCGTGAACAACAATCTCGCATGTACTGCTATTGGAACCTGATGGGTCAAAGCTTCCAATATAATTTAATTGAATTTCTTGACTTGGAATTGGAGCCAAACGGTCGTTATCGATAATATAAACCGTTGCATTTACATCACCCAAAATGCTCAATCCAACAGGATTTTCTAAACTTAATACAAAATATTCGGCTTGTTGCTCCTCTTGGGTATCATCAATAATAGGAATGCTAATGGTTTGCACCAAAGAACTTCCACCTGTAAATTGTAATGTTTGAGTACTTAATGTAAAATCATTGCTGTCAGCTGTGCTAAATGGTGCAGTTTTTACTACCAAATCAACTGAAGCCGTTGCTGGGCTTTCTAAATTGATAATAAAATCAAAAGTTCCTACCTCTTCATTCACTTTTATAAAGGTAGAAGCAAATGATACCGTTGTATTGAAATTGAATTCAAAATTAAAAGGACAAGCCATAGCTTGATTTGAAGTGTCTTCTACATTGGCAATGGATAACGTATAATTCGTTGCAAGTGCAAAGGGAGTTCCATACGTTAAGGTAACCACATTATCAACTACTGTAGCAGATGTTAAATCTGCAACGCCTGTATAATTCGCAATATTTGATGCCGAAGCAACATCTACATTCGCATTAAATACCACTTCTAATGTAGTATTGTTTAAAACGGCAACTGACTGAACTTGAATTGACGTTGGAAAGTTCCAAGTTGGCCAAGATTGTGCTGGAGTACCGCCACCAATAGCAACCCAATTAGCTGGATTCAAAATTGAGGTCTTTAATTCTGATTCTGTCCCAGTTTGTGTCCCGTTATAATACGCATTCACAGCATTTCCAGAGACATTTCCTGGCGCAGTGCTAGTGTTCAATGTGTTAAGACCATCAATCAAACCAGCTGGAAGCAAGGATAAACTTCCACCACAACTTGTGTTATCAGACACCCAACCATTAGAACTAAACGCTGTTATATAACTTGGCGCAGCAGCTGTACCTGTGTAAACAATAACTTGTTCTCCATTAGAGCTTAAACCAAAGCCAGAACCAGTGACAGTTCCTTTGTTAGCGACTAGGGCATTGGTTTGAATCGTAATCACTGAACCAGCAGGAATGCACTCATCAGCGCCTACCGTCCAAACAATTCCGTTAGGACATTGTGGTTGAGCGTTAGAGGTATATTTAGAATCTGTAAACGTAATAAACGTGCCTGGGTCTATATCAATAAATGTGATAAACGCAATTTCATCTTCAGTTGCCGTTGCGTTTGTTCTATAAGCCACAAAAACTAAATCGCCTGCTTGAAATTCCGTTTGAACGGCAATAGTAGTAAATGTATTAGCCACCGTTGATGATACCGCATTATTACTTAAATCTTCAACAGTATTGGCCAATAATGCCACAAAGTATGTTTGATTATTCAATAAATTTAATGATGGCGCAATAGTGATTGTATTATCCATAAAGGTAGCGTCAAAAGCTACCACATCACCCGAGGCATCATTTAAACGTAATTCAACAACGGAATCAATATTTGTGTCATTAATTACCTCATCATTAATCAAACGAATCGGTTCATTAAAACTAACTGCTGGTTGAATATTTACAGCAACGTTAACACTTGAGTTCATTGGTGAAATGGTTACAACTGGCGCAAATGTATCACCGCCTCCTATCACAGCTCCATCAACAGTGAAATTATCAAAACGATTATTTCCAACGGTTCCGCCATTACCTACTTCAAACTCTACCTTTAATTTAAAGTTTGGATTGTCATTCACATCAGCAATAGCTGTAAAATCTAATGTTTGTAAGGTTGGATTGCCATCATTTGGCTGAATGGTTACAAAACTTATAAAGTCCGTTCCGTTAGTAGAATACGACCATAATTGATTGCCCGCACCAGAACCCGAACGACGTGTCGCAAATTTCACCACAATATCTTCAAATCCTGTGGTCGGTAG
>JBGSXJ010000195.1:0-11137 GCA_041751535.1 Aquaticitalea sp. | reverse complement strand
CAGCTTTTAGCTTTTCTCCAATGTTTTCCGAACGAACGCCCAACGAACAATATACGACAATGACTTGCTGTTTATTTGGATATATGTTTTGGAAAGCCTCTAACTTAAAATCTTTATAACCAACGGCAACTGCGTCACGAATATGGCTAACGTTATACTCTGGACGTTCTCTGGCATCGAGGATGAGGGCTTTTGTTTTCGGCATTGACAATTCCTGAACAGTAATGTAAGGCACTGTGTTGGAGTTATACTGTTGCAGAACATCAGCGATTGTCTTCTGCGAAAAAGATTCTAATGATATAAAGAGCAGTATGAATAATCCGATGTTTTTCATGGTATATTTAAGCTACACTGCCTTGACAACTGCTGCCTGCGCCCGCTGTACAGCCGTAACAATGTTGTGAAATGGCAATTGTTCTACCTTCCAAAAGTTCTTCGTTATAGTCCGAAATGTGTTTTACCTTACTGTTTACAGGTAAATTCAACATCTGGTTAAAATCGCAATCATATAAAAATCCGTCCCAACTTATAGAAAGTGTATTGGTACACATCACATTTTTAACTGCGGAAGGATTATAAGCTTCTACCAACGAATACATATAATCTTCATAATTTTCAGAGGCGATGAGGTAATCTAAAAAGCGACTGATAGGCAAATTGGTAATGGCGAACAGATTGTGAAACTGAACACCAAAATCTTCCAATAAGGCTTTTTTAAAATCTTTTTCCATATTTGCCTGGTTTCCAGGTAAAAATGCTCCCGAAGGATTGTACACTAAATCCAATCTCAAATCGCTATTGGGCATTCCATAGCCAATGGCATTTAAATCCTGCAAGGCTTTTATGGATTTGTCAAATACACCGTCGCCACGTTGTTTGTCCGTTTTTCCTTTGGTCCAATGCGGCATTGAGGACACTACATGTACGTTATGACTTTTGAAGAACTCTGGCAAGTCATGATATTTTTTATTGGCTCTGATGATCGTTAAATTAGAACGCACAATGAAATCCTTGACTCCAGCCTTGGAGGCTTCGTCAACAAACCATCTAAAATCAGGATTCATTTCAGGAGCACCACCCGTTAAATCCAAAGTATGGGCACCAGTATTTTTTATGACCTCCAAACATTGTGTCATCGTTTCGCGCGTCATGATCTCTTTTCGATCAGGACCTGCATCCACATGGCAATGCTCACATACTTGGTTGCACATATACCCAACATTGATTTGAAGGATTTCCAGTTTTTTAGCTTTAAGTGGAAATTGATCGGTTTCAGAAATTTTCTGTTTAAAAGTTGGCAAAGCACCTTTTTGGAAAATACCGTTTGATAATATTTCTAATTGCCGTTTGCTATTTGCTAATTCGCTTTCACGCTTATGTAGGGACTTGATCATTAATAAGTTCAATATTAAATATTAAAAGTTAAATATTAGTAGTGTTTAACTCAAAACTTCGTTATTCGAACTTCGAGCTTTAAACATTTTTTACATTTCCAATTTATTGACTTTATTCATCATTTGTACACCATGTACCAAAGAAGCGCCACCACGAATGGCTGCCGCAACATGCAAGGCCTCCATCATTTCCTCTTTTGTAATACCGCGTTGTAGGCCATCTCCTGTATAGGCATCAATGCAATAAGGACATTGAATGGTATGGGCAACTGCGAGTGCAATGAGGGACTTCTCTCTTTCGGAAAGCGCACCTTCTTTAAAAACGGAATTGTAATAGTCGAAGAATTTGCTTCCTAATTCCTCATTCCATTCAGATATTTTTCCGAATTTTTTAAGGTCAGCTGGGTCGTAATAGGTTTTTTGCATTGGTTTTTATGGTTTAGTATGCTTACGAAAACAATGAAGTTATGGTTTTATGTCGTAAAAACTGAAGGACATTACAAGTTCGCGGGAAATGAGTTAGTGGCATTATAAATGTGCTCTTCATCTTAATATAAGGTTTGGTCCCCTTTTTCATTCCATTTATCAAAAGGTTCCATGGCAATTTCCCTTGCCAATTGTTCAAACGGAATGCTCCTTTTTTCATAAGGCAAGGGAATTTCCCTGTAAATAAATGCATCATCAAAACCAATATTGGCGGCGTCTTGTTGGTTGCTTCCGTAATACACTTTATCGGGACGCGCCCAATAAATGGCGCCAAGGCACATTGGGCAAGGCTCGCAGGAGGTGTAGATTTCGCAACCATCCAGCTGAAATGAATTGAGATTTTTGCAGGCATCCCTGATGGCTGTTATTTCTGCATGTGCAGTGGGGTCGTTAGTGGAGGTTACTTTATTGTTGCCTCTCCCCACAATGGTTCCGTCTTTTACAACGACGCATCCAAACGGCCCTCCTTCATTGTTTTTTATGCCTGTTAAAGCTGCCTTGACAGCTTCGGTCATGAACTGTACTTTTTCTTTTTTATTCATAATGTTGTATTGTAAACTTTTGCATGTGAGTTCGCTCAAAGGTATGAATAAACAGTTTTTAAATGAAATTAAAAGGGATATCCAATGGCAAAGTTCAGTACTGGCGAAGCCACGTCGAAATTAAAACGCTCGCCTTTTGGTAATGATGGGTCATGGAATGGTGCAGCTAAATCAAAACGGATGACGAAACTTTGAATATCAACACGCAGTCCGATACCTGCTCCCATACCCAATTCGCTTATGAAATCACTACCGAATTTATCCTGACCGTTAAAGGCTGGATTTGCTTTTGAATTCCAAATATTACCCGCATCTGCAAACACGGCTCCTTTGAAGAATGAATAGATTGGAAAGCGGTATTCGAGATTGGCCTCCAGTCTTATATTTCCAGTTTTATCGAAAAAATTGCCACTATTTGTTCCTTGATCATCATTATAGGTTCCGGGGCCTAAGGATCGAATCCTGAAGGCTCGGACGCTATAAGGCCCTCCCGCAAAATATTGCTTTACAAAAGGGACCACTTCAGAGTTGCCGTATGCCATACCATAGCCTCCAAATAGGCGAGCAGCGATAACCTGTTCCTTGCCAAAGTTGAAATGATAATGTATGTCGATATCAGCTTTAGCATATTGCGCATACTCCAATCCCAAGAATGTTTTTGGGGCATCAGGAACTTCTTCTTTACCGAATAAGCTGATGGAATTACCAGCGATATCAAATGTAAAATTAAAGTAAGCTTGGTGTTTCTGTCTGACCACCATGCCATTGTACGTAAATGAATACGTGAGACCTGAAATGAATTGTTGTTCAAAACTGCGTCGTAAAAACGGATTTTCATCTAGGATTTGATCAAATTCAGCTGTGGTATTCGATAAGTCGGTATAATTGATGGAAATAGGATTTATCTCATGCGTTACATATTTGTTGGCATTCCAAGAATATCCAAAAAGCGCAGTGCCAGAAAGCAATGTGTATAGTTGGGTTCTATTGAGATAATCCAAACTGATCGAAGTTTTGGTTTTTGGGATCGAATATTCAAAAATATCAGTATCTATTTTGAATGGAAATATCATTCTCGGAAAAATCAATTCGTTCTTTAAACCTAATTCCAAACTGGTTTTACCTGCATTGTCACCACCGCCAATTTGTGATTCATAACCAACTTTCAAAGTTGTATTGAATGTTTCGCCACCACCAAATACATTTCGATTGCTATAAGTTAAAGCTATGGCGGGACCTGTAAAATTATTGGATTTAGTGACGACTTGAAGTTCCGCCCTAAAGGCACGTTTCTTCAAAGGTGACAAATAGATGTTGGCTTCCAAAAGTCCCAAGCTGTCTGTTATCAACGTGTCAATTTCCTTATATTGAATGTTAACATATTTATAGGCCCCGATGGTGGACAGACGCCGTGCTGTATTGCGAGAGATTTCGGGATTGTAAAGGTCTCCTTCCTGAATTTTTATAAAGGGGTCGAGATGTTTAGGTTTGAAAAACACTTCTTTTTGAATAAAATTTTTCTCATTGTATCGAAGTGTTTCTGTTTGAATGGAATCCGCTACCTCGTAGTTAGGATATATATTGACCTTTGAGATTTGATAAGGAATGATGGCTTTTTTAGGAACTTGATTTTTCAGTTTGAGGAATAAGTCAAAACCTCTATTGTTATAGCGATTGGTATCGGCCTCAAAAATCAAAAAAGAGTCATTAAAATTATAATAGCCTTTTCTCTTAAGATTTAAATCGATGCGAAGTCGTTCCAATTTCATGCTGTTTAAATCAAATCGCATCCCGTTTTCAAAGGGGGATGATTGCACCAATTCCTTCATCTCGCCATAAATAGGTGGAGGCATGGAGTCCAATTGGTAGGTTTTCATGCGATAGGGTGAGCGCAAGTTTACAGTATAATCTACAGAGGCTTTATGTTCGGTCTCCTCAAATTCAGAGGAAGCTCTACTATAGAAAAACCCCCTATTTTCAAGACGGTTGAGCAATAAATCCTCAATTTCATAAGGTTTTACATCAGATTGATACACCGGTTCTTCACCCAATTTTTTGTAGAGCCATCGATTTATGAATCCAGGGTTTTCCTTTTGGTTTTTGTAATAATAGTACAAGCCAGTATATATGCCCAGAAACTTTGAATTTGGTTCAGGGCGAAGGACCAATTCAAGGTCAGCTTTTAATCCATCTTCATTTTTGATGATCGAATCCGATTCGATTTTTAAGTTCGCTCCAGTATAAAGACGTTCATCTTCGGGAATGTATTTGGTGATACTGCAAGAGTAAAAGCTACCTAGGATAACAAGGACCAGTGCTATATATTGAATGTATAATCTCAAGGTGTGTATTATTAAAAGTTCTTTATAATTTCTTCAAGAATCATTTTTCAGATGGTTGAAAAACATAAGACATTATTCTTTTTTCTTCTCAATACTTTCATCCGTCGCTTCCTCTTTTGCTTTTTGAGCATCTTCTGCGGCTTTTTTCTCTTCTTTCAGTCGTTTTTCTTCATCGGATTTGGATTTTACCAAAGCATCCCAAAGTTCACTGAATTTATTAAATTCCTGTGTAAATATCAAAGCAATACCACTCACTATGGTTTGTCCATCAATCACATTTTCAAATTCATTTTTTCTAAAGCCTTTGATTCGGTAACGTCCATTTTCTGTGAGAATATATTCAATGCTTACGTTGCCAATTATGGGCGTATCATCACCGGTTTGACTACTTCCTTGTACATCAACTTCACTGCCTACGCTCACAATCAAGCGGTCATTCAGAAGTTTTTTCTGTGCAGCAACCTCCAGTTGTGTACGATCGGTAGGTGCAGCTCCTTGATAATCTGTAAAACTGTCCAAACCAAAATTGATGTCAATTCCAGAGTTGCCAAATAATTGATCAGAGAACACATTGAGTTGGTCCGCCACAGCATCGTTTAAATTGTCACGTGCAATGGACGCCACACCTCCCGAACTGCCATCACTACCCGGATCTGGATAAAAACGGTTCAAGACCAGGAGCGAAAATACTTGTCTATTCAATTCGTCTTCTTGTTGGTTAAGCTGTTGAACCCTTCCATAAACCTGTCCTCCAATCGCTCCTTGTTCATCTTCTGGCATATCAAGGTTAAAATTTATTTTTGGCTGCATCAGTTGACCGTCGATATTCAGATAAACATAAAATGGCAATACTTGTCTAAACCTGCCTGTGGTTGAGGCATCCGCGCCTGAAAAAACAGGGGCCATTAAAGAGGAAGCTGATGTTTCAACTTTGTACAACGCCTTGATATCCAATTTTGCATCAAAAGGGTCTCCTGACCAAGTGACGCGACTTCCTGAAACAATGTCGAATCTGCGATTGACCAAGCTATATAGATTTAGTTCATAATGCCCCTTTTGTACTTCATAAACTCCAGAAAGGTTCATATTGCCATTTGGATTCATGTTAAAATTCAGATCACCTTCACCAGAGACTTTAAAGTTGTCTCCAGTTTCTTTATCTATAACGATTGTGACTGCTGCATCTTTCCCTATTTTTAAATAAGCGGAAATATCGAAGCCCTTTATGGTGGCTGTTTGTTCTTCGGTTCTAGTTAAAATGGCATCAGGATTTTCTCGATTCACGAAAACCACCACACCGTCGCGATCTTCCATATTAACAGTTGCAGAAGGCATTACATATGTGACATTTGTATTAGAGCCCACAGTAATATTGGTTGCTATTTTTGGAATCTGTAGATCACCGGTAATTTCAGCAACAGCGTCGAAGGTAACTTTTCCATATAGAAAATCGTTGTCATCTTTTGTGGCATTCAATACTTGAAAATTATCAGCATTAATTTTTAGATCGAATGTTGGATTGATGAAGGATTCGGTTCCAATGCTTCCCGACATCACCATGGTATTTTGATTTTCGTCCCTAATGGTAAAGTTATTCATTGACAAGCCTTCATTATTCACGTTAAGGGTTTCATTGGTCAATGTAAATCCTGCATTGAACATTGCAATCTTAAAATCAGCATCTTTAAAGTTCAATTGACCTTCATATATTGGTTCTGTTGGGGTTCCGGATAGTGTAAATTTTCCTGAAAAACTACCATCGGTTTCCGTAAGTTTTTCTTGTGAAAATCCCGTCAATGCTTTCATATTGAATTGATGAATGTCTAAAGTCAAATCGAGATTGGCACCTGTTTCATTTACTACATATCCGCCCCTCAAATCTAGGTCAATTTCTCCACCTTTGATGACCGCATTAAAATCATAGCTATTGCCTCCCAAAGATTTGGCGTCAATACTCAAAGTTCCCAAGTCCACTTGCATAAAACCTAATTGCCTAATATCTAAATCGGCCACAATACCGGTATCGCCAAATGGTTCTTCAAGGATAAAATTACCATTGAGATTCCCGGTCGCGAGTTTATCATCAGGATTCAAATAGCTTAAAAATTCACTCAATTTAAAATTTTCAAAATCAATGGCTATATGGTCTTTGGAAATTGAAGCTAATTTATCTGTAATCTCTACGGATTGATCTTCTTTGCTAAATCGAAAATCATTGAATGCCAATTTATCTGGGGTATAGATGATTTCATTTGTTTCTGGCGTATTCCATGGGGTTTTGTTAAGGATCAAATCTGCAGGTGTGACAGAGAAACGCAAAAGGTCGCGACTTCCGGTGATTTTGCTCATGATTTGAATCATTTTCTCTTCATTATGGTAGGCGATGAAATCCAGTGACAGTTCATTGTTTTCCTGATTCCCTTTTAAAATGGTTTTATGGATGTTGAGCGGTCCAGCCTTAATTTCCTTAAAACCCAAATCAAAAACAAATTTCTCTTTATCTGTATCCATTGAAAACGAAAGGCTGTCTAATTCATAACCACTATAATTGATGTGTGGTGCTGTGATGTTTGCTTTTAATTGACGTTCCTGTTCATTAAAATCGATTGCAACTTTTACTGTATCCAGATCCTCCACATTCACCAGAAATACGTCATTTAATATGGGAGCCTGAATGATTTTGCCACGTAATTTTAAATTGACAGGAGTGGTAATGCTGTCCGGAACTTTCTCATCGCGATAGAAATAACTAAAAGCATGGCGCTGCAGGGCCTTACTAAAGGTTTGTGGATCGGCATTGGACTGAATCAATAGATCCACCAACTTATTCTTGATGGAGACCGACGTGGTGTCTTTTCTAATGTGTGCCAAGGCATTTAGATCACCTATAAGGTAGGTTTTGTTATCATAAACCACTACACCTTCATCTACTATGGCGGCAATATCATAACTTGTTAAATCGCCTTTAAAATCGGCGTAAATTTTCATGCCGGTTTTGATATCACGATCCATAATTCCAAGGCCTTTTAAATCGACACCTTTAATATCGAGCTCTACATTTGCTTCTGGAGCAATTGAATCCAATACTACAGTTGCATATAAATCCATGTTGAGATTATAATCTTTGTAATTGGAGGTGACTGTTCCCGTGCCATCCTTGATGTCTCCCAGCAGTTTTAAATCCTTGAGTTCGTAATTATTGTATTCAAAACTGGAAATAGTTGCATCAATATTGGCATCGAGATTGTTGATGTTATTGCCTTTTCCATTGGTTTTTAAGGTTAAACTTAAAGTGCCCAATTGATCATTTTGAAGCAATTCGTTCAATTGATACTCTTCGATGGTAAGATTTGCATCAAATTCAAGGGTTTCACCATGCTTAAAATAACCGTCTATGGTGGCAATACCTTGAGAAGTCGTCAATTTTGATTTTGTTTGAATATCGTTGAGATTTCCTTTTAAGGTTCCAGTTAATTTGACATCTGTAGGAAGTGTGACACCCAAATCGATTTCATTGACAAACTGAACAATATCTGAACGTTTTGTAATGATATCGAAATTTGGAATGTTGAATTGCAGGTTGTCCGGGTCCGTCGCATTAAGAATGCTCCCATTAGCAGATATGCTGCTGTTGTTGCCCCAATTTGCATTCATGTTCTGTACATTAATAGCGGACAGATATCCGTTGGCTTTGAGGTTTCCTGTGAGCAGTTTTTTACTAAATGTGTTAAGGTATTCGTTGTTTTTTAATTGAGGTTGAATCAAGAAAACATCCTTTAATGACACTTGATACGATGGTATATTTACCTTGATTTTGGATTGTTCTGGAGTGTCGATTAATGCAGATAATTTGGGATACTCTAGTTGTAAATCCGCTCTCAATCTGTTATTGTTTAAAGCCGTGTTTAAATCTGTTATTTTTAATGTATTATCTGTAGCATTGAAGTTTAGACTCAATTCTTTTAAGTCAAATCCCGACACTTCCTTGAAGGTGGAACTCTGTATTTGAAATTCGGCACTTTTATCTTGAAGACTGATGTTGTCCGCCTGGAGGTTTAATTCTGTCAGGACGATTGCATTGGGATTAAAACTGCCTTTTTTGGCTTCCGCATTTCTTACAAAATAGCTAAAATTGTTATTTTCAAAATCAATGGAGCCAACATTTACACGCAATTCAGGCCATTCAAAATTTTGAATGTCTTTTTTTATGTCTTGGGTTACCTCCACCACTTTTTGTGTCACGGCGTTGGTTTCTGTTTCGGTATATAGAATTATAGAAGAGTTCTTAAGATCAAATTGATTGATTTCGAAAATGTTGTTTGCCAAATCAAATCGTTGAATTTCCGCATATAAACTTGTGATATCTATTTCGGTAGCAATGCGGTCGGCATAGGATTGGTAATCTATATATACGTTGTTTAAAGTTGCTGTTTCGACCGAGAAGGATGGTAGAGGTATCGGATCGGCATCAGGATCAAAAGGAATTGGTTTTTGGATAAATTTGATGTTGGAATTAGAAAGCGTCAGCTTTGAAGCTTCAAACACCATTTGTTCTATATTGGTAGCCTCCATATCGGCATTGAGCTGTCCGATTTTAAAACGACTGTCAATTCCGGCAACGGCATCATCAAAAACAACATCCAAATCCTTAAAATTGAGCTTGCCCAAAATTAGTGGTGTTGCTTTGGCAGTGCTATCCGTTTGTACAGAAGTTGTGTCGGTTGAAACGAAGGCATCTACTAAAAACTGAAAATTATAACCCTCAATGGAATCCTTTCTAATGATATTGGCGCGAACACCATCCCAATCTAACGCATCGATTGCAATACCTTCACCTTTAATCATAGACCATAATTGCAAATTGGCTTCGAGAGATTTGGAATAGACTAACGTATCCCCTTTTTTGTCCTCGAGATAGAGCCCATCCAATTGAATATCGCCATCAAAAGTTATGAAGAGCTTGTCAATGGCAACGGCGGTATTTGTTTTATTTGAGATGTGTGAAACGACCTTTTCCACAATTATACCTTGCCCCCACGGACTGCGGATAAACAACAACAGTAAAAATAGAAAAATGAGGATTCCTAAAATAATCCATCCGATTACTTTAAGAACCTTGACAATTTTCTTTTTTGGTGTTTTCTTTTTTATATCGGCATTCGTATTCACGTAGCTATTTAAGGATAGACAAATTTATCATAATAATAACCGAATTCATTGACGATTTCAAATATATTACTATCCCATTTCGAAATGATTGGCTGATTAGAAGAATGATTTCTTATATCAGCGATTATGATATTATTGTTAAGTTCAAAAGGATCATATTTCATCCATTATGTTAATTTTATATTAAAGCTTCTACAAATACGAACCCTGCGGACGATTTGAAACGTATATTTAAGGTAACCACATAAAAATATAAAATTATGAATTTCAAAAAATTAAGTATTGGGTTGACTTTTTTATTTATGTCAACAATTTTATTGACCTCTTGCAACGACGACAAAAAGGAAGCCGAAAAAGCGCGTTTGGAAACTGAAAAAGTAGAGATGGAAAATGCTCAAAAGGCAGAGCAAGAAAGAATGGCCCAAGAAGAGGCCATGAAAGAAGAAGCACGAAATAACAGTATTGCAGGTATCGCGATGAAGAATAATGACTTATCTACATTGGTAACAGCATTGCAGGCAGCCGATTTAGCGACTATGCTATCAGAACCTGGAAATTACACGGTTTTTGCACCATCAAATAATGCTTTCTCTAAATTACCTAAAGCACAGCTTGATGCTCTTTTATTGCCAGAAAACAAACAAACCTTGACAAATGTCCTTCAATATCATGTTGTACCTGGTGCGATATCACCAAGTCAGTTGGCAGAGGCCATCAAGGGCAGCAATGGTACATACAAGGTAAAGACCGTAAAAGGTGAAGAACTTACCTTTTCAATGAAGGGTGACCAATACGTAGTTAAAGATGGTTCTGGTAAAAGTGGACAAGTGATTTTAGGAAATCAGCCAGCTTCAAATGGTATTGTTTATATTATTGATACCGTATTAATGGCCAAGAAATAATTTTACTAACTTAATTATATTTAAGGACTCAACTTATGGTTGGGTCTTTTTTTATGTAATTAGTTCATTATATAAACCAAAAAACCCAATCATAACGATCGGGTTTTTAATGGTGGTACCTCCAGCTCCGACGCTTCGGAGGAACCAGGGACAATACCTTCTTTTCAAGATATCAGCCAGTATAACTGGATTTTCAATAATCTTTTCGATGAACTTCTTGCTCTTCATCCTTTTGATGAACTTTTCGAGGTACAAGGCATCGTTTTTGTTTTCACAAGTAAAGTTCAAAACCACTTCCCAAT
>JBGSXJ010000194.1:0-5240 GCA_041751535.1 Aquaticitalea sp. | reverse complement strand
GTCATTGAGCGCTACATAAATTGGCTCGTCGGGAGCCGAAATTTGGAAGTTTATTAGGTTGGAGGAACGCGCTTTCAGATATTCATACGATTCTGCCGTAGCTTGCACGATATCCGTTTTTTGCAAGGTTGGCATGGAGCCAATTTTACTGAAGCGTTCCGTGATGGTTTGTAGACGGTTGATGTCCTTTTCTATTTCCAATACATACGACGGATTCACGTGCTCTGATTTCAGAATTTCCGTCCAGCCCACAAGCGATGAGAGAGGTGTCCCAATTTGGTGGGCGGTTTCTTTTGCCATGCCAGTCCATAATTTGTTTTGTGTTGCAATTTTCGAACTTCGGTAAAAGAAATAAACAACGGCACCAAATAGAAAAATAATGAGCAATAAGGCTAAAGGATAATATTTTAGTTTGTTTAAAAGTGGCGAATTACCGTAATAAATTGTGCTAAATAATTTGTCATCTATCCGAACATCGATGGGTGTATTTTCACTTTTAAAACGATTGACGAGCTTATTTGCATAGATGGAATCCATCAACAAGTTTTCATCAATATTATTGCTGCTTATCACATTGCCTTCTGTATCCAATAAAATCATTGGTGTGGTTGTGTTACTTTCTAAAATCCTGGAGGTGACTTCAATTTCTTCATTCGAAATGGAGTTGATCAAGCTTTCTTGGGCAAAGGACCAATTCTGCATTTTGGTGCGCTCTTCAGCCTTAAAATTTTGAAAGAAAATATAGGTATTCCAGAGGATCAGTGAGATAATGATGAACGAAGCGAGGATGATGAGCCAACGAAAAATGTTTCGGTTCATATTGAAAGTCATGGACTGATTTTTTAATTTTAAATATAATGTAAATATGTTAATATTATTGTCCGATAATGGCTTAAATCATTTTTATAGCTTTATCAATATCGTTACATTTGCTTTCTAACAATTCTTGGATGATATCATTTGACCCAAAAGACCTTTCTACAGGACGACTTCATGGCTATTTATT
Source organism: Aquaticitalea sp. (assembly GCA_041751535.1). Taxonomy (GTDB): domain Bacteria; phylum Bacteroidota; class Bacteroidia; order Flavobacteriales; family Flavobacteriaceae; genus JBPOFM01. The sequence continues at coordinate 4,234 of JBGSXJ010000194.1, read as the reverse complement.
GAGCGCTGTGGCGCCAAGACCCATTGCTTTTGCAAGTACTGTAGATGCTGATGGCAATCCAAATTTATCACCATTCAGTTTCTTTAATGTCTTTAGTGCCAATCCGCCCATTCTGGTTTTTTCACCTGCACGTCGCGTTAGGGATAACAGCGTAAAGCATACACTCGAAAATGTAGAGGCAACACGCGAAGTGGTCATCAATGTGGTGAATTACGATATGGTGCATCAAGTATCATTGAGTAGCACGGAATATGCAAAAGGAATTAATGAATTCGCAAAAGCAGGCTTGACCATGTTGAAATCGGATAAAGTGAAACCTTATAGGGTAGCAGAATCTCCGGTGCAATTTGAGTGCAAAGTGAATGATATCATTAAATTGGGAAATGAAGGCGGCGCGGGCAATTTGGTAATTTGCGAAGTTGTGAAATTTCACATTACGGAGGAAGTATTGGATGATAACAATGTCATTATTCAAGAAAAACTTGATTTGGTTTCTAGGGCAGGAGGCGATTATTACAACAGAGCTAAAAAAGGATTTTTCGAAATACCAAAACCCTTGCAAAGTCTCGGGATTGGTGTCGACGCCATCCCTGAACACATCAGAAACAGTATGATATTAACAGGAAATGACCTTGGAATGTTAGGTAATGTTGAGGTATTGCCTACCGAAACTCAAGTGGGAGCCTTTATACAAACCATCAGTGAGCGGCATCCGAAAATTTCAGAAATGACGCATCGGCAAAAGCATAAATTGGCCCGAAATTATTTGAGCTATGGTGATGTAGCGAGCGCTTGGAAAGTATTATTGTCCTAATAAAAGAATGAATAGACTAAAGTAAATTATTAATAAAGAATAAAAATCAGTAAAATGGAAGTACAGGGAAAAATTAAAATGATAGGTGAAACGCAGGAGTTCGGAAGCAATGGCTTCAGAAAAAGAGAAGTCGTTGTCACAACTGAAGAGCAATATCCTCAACACATTATGGTGGAGTTTGTGCAAGACAAGACCGATTTGCTTAACAATTTTAAAGTTGGACAAAACGTAAAAATAAGCATCAATTTAAGGGGTCGCGAATGGGTGAATCCACAGGGCGAAACCAAATATTTCAACTCCATCCAAGGTTGGAGGGTAGAAAGCGCTCAAGAAGGTGCACAAGGTTCTGTTCCGCCAGTGCCACCAGCACAAGCTTTTGAACCAGCAAATGATTTGAATGAGGAAGATCACGACGATTTGCCTTTTTAGTCAAAAAGTTATTTTTGCACGCACGTAAATAATGAAGTGATTTAAACTTTTTACGTTTAAGCGAAAATTAGCTATTTTTGGCTCATTTGAAAGTTTTTTTTAATTGCATAGCCGAGCTACGGGACTAAAAAAAGATGAAAAAGGGGCGAAAAAGAGCAATTTTTTAGCAAACGAAAAAAGTTTAAATCACTTCAATTAAAAGAAACCTCAATGTAGCAAGCGTTGGGGTTTTAATATTTATACGAAAAAGTCCCAATCTTTCAATTGGGACTTCCAAAGTTGTGGTTTTAGGTTTGACCTTTATAAACAAACTCAAATAAGCAATGATGAACAAAATTTAGTGTACAAAGGTCATATCAAATATGAACAAAAATCTTTGATAATCAAAGAATTCAAGTCATTTTAACAATCAAATAATTACGAAAACGTTGTAGTAAACAGATGTATTATGTCACTCAAAAAGTACACTTCCCCAACGTCAATCAGGCCACTGAAGAAGGATTGCTCGCCGTTGGTGGCGATTTATCGGTAGATCGCTTGTTACTGGCATATCGCAGCGGAATTTTTCCGTGGTATAATGACGGAGAACCTATTCTGTGGTGGTCGCCCAATCCTCGATGTGTATTGTTTCCGGAGAAATTGAAAGTAAGCAAAAGCATGAATCAGGTACTCAAAAAAGATGGTTTTAAGGTCACATATAACCAGGCTTTTGATGAGGTAATACTGGAATGTGCGAAAATCGATCGTCCTGGGCAACCAGGCACTTGGATCACACAAGCAATGATTGCAGCTTACAATAAGCTTCATGAAATGGGATACGCAACATCTGTTGAGGTTTGGCAAAACAATATGCTTGTTGGAGGTTTATACGGAATTGATCTTGGCAATGGCGTGTTTTGTGGCGAAAGTATGTTCTCTAAAAAAAGTAATGCGAGCAAAGTTGGATTTATCAGCTTTGTAAAAAGTACTCAATACAAACTGATAGATTGCCAACTGCACACCGAGCATTTGGAAAGTCTTGGCGCGGAAGAAATGCCAAGAGAAGATTTTTTAAAGTTCTTATAGTGCGGTTTTGAAAAGGAACTAGACTTCATGATATCTAAAGCAATTCACTTCGTGATCATTGACCATTCCAGTGGCTTGCATGTGTGCATACACAACCGTTGAGCCAACAAATTTAAATCCACGTTTTTTCAAATCCTTGCTTATGGCGTCGCTCAATGCAGTGGTTGGAGGAGCTTCTTTGTAGTTTTTCACTTTGTTTTTTATCGGCTTTCCATCGGTAAAACTCCAGATATACTTACTGAAATTTCCAAATTCCTCCTGAACTTTTATAAATGCCTGAGCGTTGGTAATGGTTGCGTTGATTTTTAATTTATTCCTAATGATTCCTGCGTCTTTGAGAAGCGTGTTTATCTTTTCTTGATCGTAGGTAGTAATTTTTTTGTAATCGAAATTGTCCAGCGCCTTTCTGAAGTTTTCGCGCTTGCGCAGAATGGTGATCCAACTCAAACCAGCCTGAAAGGTCTCAAGAATTAAGAATTCAAAAAGTTTGGCGTCATCTTTAACCGGGACGCCCCATTCCTCATCATGATACGCTTCATAAAGTGCATCGCCTTTGCACCAACCACATCGATGTTTTATCATTTTTTATTGTGTTTTAAGCTGTACTACTAATGTAACAAGTGTTACGCAATTAACGGTAAAATCTAATTAATTTTGTACAAAATAATGACGGAAATGGTTGAATCATTAGAAGTGGAGGAGAGAATCAATGACAGCTTGTTAAAAAGTATACCTTATTCAGAGTATAGAAATCAAATTATTGACTTTGTAGCAAATAATTCTACCTCGGGAAACGAGAAAACAGAAGATTTAAGTAATTATACCAAGCTTAATGACAGTCGAATGACACGCTGGGATAAAACTTTAAAAATGTCAGATGAAGTTCAAGAAAGGGTGTCCAATTTTAAAGGTGATGTGACGTGGTTAGTTCTCACCGAAAGTTGGTGTGGTGATGCAGCTCATGTCATTCCAGTACTTAATAAAGTTGCTGAATTATCTGATAACATCAATTTGAGATTGGTCTATAGGGATGAAAATGAGTTGTTGATGTCCAATTTTTTGACCAATGGAAATAAGTCGATCCCCAAACTGATAATGATTGATAATCTTACTGGAGACGTAATAGATACCTTTGGTCCTCGACCTTTTGTAGTTACCGATTTGGTTAAAAATTACATGGCTGAACATGGGTCTATGACGCCAAAATTTAAAGAAGATCTGCAACGTTGGTATAATAAAGATAAAGGGGAAAGCACCCTGAATGATTTACTGAACATGTTGAATCTTTAATTTTTCGCCACAAAAACATAGGTAATAGTGCCAATTTGATTGGCATTGGCAGCCGAACTGAAACGAGCATCTCTGGCGTATTCCAAGGCACTGTCTATCAAACATTCATTTGTAGACGTGGATGCCGATTTATTAACCGACGTATCCACCACCGCACCACTTGAGTTTACAGAGATATTAACAACTATTTTCCCATTGTCTTCACACAAATAGACTGGTGGCGGTAAATGTTGGTCCTTACGATCTTTTAAGGAATAGCTAACGCTACTATTGCGGTTTGCAGATGAATTGACATTAGTCTTATTTGAAGAATTATCGCCATTGGAAGCTGATGATTTTCGTTTCTCGGGAGAGCGCATGGCAATCACTTGATTGATTTTGCTGTAAGAGGACAATTCATCGGCATCAATGGATGGTTCTTGTGCAGAAGCTGTATTTTTAACATCAGTAACTTCTTCAGGTTCTTCGGTATCTTCAGTTTCTGTTTGTTTTGCAGTTTTATCAAAATCGTTGGAATTTAAGGATTTGAAATTTTTCATCATTTCCTTAAACTCGCTTGTTTCATTAAAGGCTTTATTGGTTTCGGATGCCGATTGGTCATTGACAGCCAATTCCTCCAGTCGTTTCTCTTCTGGT
>JBGSXJ010000193.1:0-20499 GCA_041751535.1 Aquaticitalea sp. | reverse complement strand
AATATCTCATTCAGGATATTCTATCCTCAAATGAAAGATGTTAGCCAATTTACTTTTAAGAACTTTCTTAATGGATTCTATTTCCTTAAAGGTAATGTTGGCGTTTAAAAACTGTCCTGTTTCCATTTGTTTGTTGATTATAGATTCTACAAACTCATTTATCAATGTCGAAGATGGTTCCTTTAAACTTTTTGATGCTGCCTCAACACTATCGCACATCATCAATATGGCCGTTTCCTTACTGAAGGGTTTTGGACCTGGATATTTATAATCATCATCGGAAGTTAACGATTGAAATTCCTTCTGCTTCATATAAAAATAATACACCACACTTGTGCCGTGATGGGTTCTTATAAAATCAATCACCCTGTCTGGCAGGTTGTGTTTTTTCGCTATTTCTATGCCATCAATCACATGGTTTATTATGATGGTCGCACTTTCTTTTGAGGATAATTCCTCATGAGGATTGATCCCTGTGGCCTGGTTTTCTGTGAAATACGTGGGGTTTTTCATTTTACCAACATCATGGTACAATGCTCCTACCCTAAGCAACATGGCATTGGCACCAACTTCATTGGCAGCAGCTTCAGCCAAATTTGCGACATTCAAGGAATGATGAAATGTTCCCGGAGCTTTGTTTGATAACTCCTTGAGTAATTTGGTATTGGTATCTGTCAATTCAAGTAGGGATACATCCGAAACCAGACCAAAAAGTTTTTCATATACATAAATAAGTGGTTGTACAAATAAGGTTGCCAATCCGCAAAGGACGAAAAGCCCTAAAGTTTCAAATTTCATTTCTATAATATTGCCTTCATGTATAACAAAAAATGCAAAGTATGCAATGATATAAACCAAGGTAATCTGCCCAACGGAAATAAACAGGTTTGCCCGCTTATACAATTCGGAAACAGTGAGTATCGTTACGATCCCAGCAATGATTTGTAAAAACATATATTCATAGCTATTTGGAACAATAAAACCCAATAGCAATACAGTCAGTACATGTGCAAAAAGACCCAAACGTGCATCAAAAAACGCTTTCAGAACTAAAGGAAGTACACATAGCGGAACCACATAGACATATTTTGAATTATAGCTGATGACAAGGGTTGTCAGCAATATCATCAAGAAAATATTGAAAAATATAAAGGTCACTTTTGTATTGTCCAAAAAGACATCAAGGCGATACTTTCGCAAAAACAACAATAGCATCAATAAGGTCAAGGCGACCAACAGTACATATGCGAAGGTAACCCAAACATAATTTTTTTCGCTCCAAACTTGTGATTCATATTCAGATTCTAAAGATTTTAGAACGTCAAATTTATTGCCTTCTACGATTTCACCTTTCGAAATAATCAATGTGCCATTTTCTATACTGCCGCGTGTAGGAGATAAGTTATCCAATTCTTCCTTTAAAGCATTATCGGTTATGGATTTATTCTGCTTTAAATTCGGACTAATGACATCAAAAAACAAGGACAGAAACAAGGTTTTAAATTGCGTATACCCTTTGTCATCAATGGCTTTTTCTAAATAATTGCGTAAAAGATCGGTTTTGATCAACTCATTGTAAGTCGATATTTCTTTCTGGGTTTGATTTTCCAACAAGATGACTTTCTTCTCTGGCGGATAATTGGCATTTTCCTCAATCAATCCATGTTCATATATAGATTTTAATATAGACCTGCCAGCATTGTATAGTTTGGTCTTATCGCCTTCCACATTTTCAAATACAGTTTTGAATTTTGTGTTATAGTTTTCAAATACCTCTGTTTCGAGAGATGAATCAAGCGTAAAATAAACGCTACTGTTTTTATGAATCTGATCTTTTTCTTTTTTTAGTTCGTCTTCCGATTTTTTAATTGCAAAATCAAATGGTGCATAAAGATTCTCTGATTGCCAAGGTTTTCCTTTGTCAAAATTATATTTGAATTTTCCGCTCTTTGGAAATAGGTAGACAATTAAAAAGGTCGTCGAAATAAATAAAAGCACTTTATAGACAAGTGCGTGATTACGGTACCATTTATTAATTATTTCATTCATCTATTTATACCATTAGGTTTTTTTAAGATCATAGTGAAACGTTTTTCAGTATGCTTTGTCAAAATTTAAAATGAAGTCGCAATGTTTCATCAAAGATGTTCAATAGACTTTCAAAAGTAATAAATATAAAGGTTTTTGTGCTGTTATAATTGGCTTTTCATTCTAAATTCTTGCAAAAAATGATTAATTTTGCAGTCATAAAATTTAAACGCATAAAAAATGATTAAAGAGGTCGTTATAGTATCCGCAGCACGAACACCAATAGGAAGTTTTCTCGGAGCGCTATCAACTGTTCCAGCGCCACAACTAGGTGCAATAGCCATAAAAGGCGCAATGGAAAAAATAAATCTCAATCCAGAATTGGTGCAAGAAGTATTGATGGGACATGTGGTACAAGCAGGTTCAGGTCAAGCACCGGCAAGACAAGCTGCAATTTTTGCAGGTATTCCAGATACTGTATCATGTACCACGATCAACAAAGTATGCTCTTCAGGAATGAAGGCCATAATGCAAGGCGCTCAAGCCATTGCTCTTGGTGATGTAGATGTGGTGGTTGCTGGTGGTATGGAAAATATGAGCATGATTCCTCATTATTTTAACGCAAGAACAGGCCTTAAGTTTGGCCCTGCAACATTAGAAGATGGTATGCAACGCGACGGCCTTGTAGACGTATACGAAAAACAAGCCATGGGCGTGTGTGCGGATGCTTGCGCTGTAAAGCATGAAGTGTCTCGTGAAGAGCAAGATGCATATGCCATTCAGTCCTATAATCGTTCTTCAGCTGCTTGGGATGCTGGCAAGTTTGATAATGAAATAGTTCCCGTAGAAGTTCCACAACGTCGTGGCGAGCCTGTAATTGTTTCAAAAGATGAAGAATATACTAACGTCATATTGGATAAAATACCTTCTCTGCGTGCCGCATTTACTAAAGATGGCACTGTAACTGCAGCCAACGCTTCGACCATAAACGATGGTGCTGCTGCGGTTGTATTGATGAGTAAAGAAAAGGCAGAAGAATTAGGATTAAAACCACTTGCTACAATCAAAGGCTATGCAGATGCGGCCCATGAACCTAAATGGTTTACTACGGCACCTTCCAAAGCATTGCCAAAAGCATTGGCTCGAGCAGGCGTATCATTGAATGATATTGAGTTTTTTGAATTCAATGAAGCATTTGCTGTTGTGGGTTTGGCCAATATGAAAATTCTTGGTCTTACGGATGAGAATGTCAACGTCAATGGTGGCGCAGTGTCATTAGGACACCCACTTGGATGCTCCGGAGCAAGAATTGTAATTACCTTACTCAATGTATTGGAACAGAATAATGCCAAATTAGGAGCAGCAACTATCTGTAATGGGGGTGGTGGTGCATCATCAATCATTATAGAACGGAATTAAGCGATATCCATGCGATACGGAATTTGTAATTTAAGCATTGTTCCTTTAAAATTAGAGCCATCGGACACTTCAGAACTTGTTTCTCAAGTGCTATATGGTGATACTTTTAAAGTGTTGGAGCAACGCAAATATTGGAGTAAAATTCGTCTTGCCTTTGACAAATATGAGGGATGGATAGATAATAAACAGTTTATTGATATTGAAGAAAGCGATTATTATACATTAAAAAATTCAATTCCAAAAATAGCCTCAGATTTGGTCGAATTTGTTGAAGATAATGATGGACGGCTTCACACCATTCCACTTGGTTCTACATTAAACGCATTAAGTTTGTTAAACCATCAGCACGATGGCAATATAGTAGAAGGCATCAAACCTAAAAAACACATCATAGAGACTGCTTTTATCTATCTCAATTCCCCTTATTTATGGGGAGGTAAAACGCCGTTTGGAATAGACTGTTCTGGTTTTACACAAATGGTCTACAAGCTAAATGGATATAAAATAATGCGTGATGCCTCGCAACAGGCGACGCAAGGTACAGCCTTAAGTTTTATAGAAGAGAGCGAGCCAGGTGATTTGGCTTTTTTTGATAATGACGAAGGCCGAATTGTACATGTAGGGATCATCATGGAAGACAATTATATTATTCATGCCCACGGAAAAGTCAGGATTGATAGATTGGACCATTCGGGTATTTATAATGTAGATAAGCAAATGCACACGCACAAATTGAGGGTCATTAAAAAAATCATATAAAAAAAGCAACTCACATGAGTTGCTTTTTTTATTTTGACGTATACTCACATCTTAATTTTCGCTTTGCATCGCTTCAACTTTAACCTTCATTTCTTTGTATTTGACTGTTTCGCCAAGTGCGCTGTAAATGTTCATTAAAGTTTTGGCTGCCTCTACATTTTTAGGTCGAATACTTAATGTTTTTTCCAAATATGGAATGGCATCCCTATATAACTGGGTTCTTTGCTCCTTGTAAGCATCATATTTTTTGTTATCGGCAGCAGAGGTGCCTAGCGCATTCATTTTCTCGATAAGTTCTTGCTCGCTTTGAAGAATCAAAACTGCCATGTTATTGTAGGCATCAGCATATTGGGGATCTAAAGCAATAGCTTTATCATAATATTTTTTTGCGGATTCTAAATCACCACCTTCAGCAGCAACAACACCAAGGTTATACTGCAATTCAGGATTGTTTGGATCTTTTTGGGTTGCAGTTTCGATCAATTTTTTAAATTCATCCCTATTGCCCATTTTTAACTGAACATTTGCTTCTGATAAAATTAAGCTCAAATCATCAGGATATTGCTCCCTAGCCTGTTTCATAGCTGTAACGGCTTTTTCATTTTCGCCATTATTAACATAAATCAAGGCAATGTTTTTGATGATTTCTCCCGATTTTGAACCTGATTTTTTCTCCTTTGGAGCTGTGTGAGTTCCAGACCTTACAGAAATATCCCTTAACGATTTGTTGTTAAAAACTTCAACTTCGCCTGTTTCCTTAACTATAGCTGTGTATTCCATTTCTACTCCAGTAAAACCTAAATCCCTTAATTCTTCATAAAACTTTAGAGACGTTTTGTAATCTTGAGCATTTACGGCAGTAGAAGCCGCATAATAGAGATATACCGTATCTTTTGGTGACATGCGGTATGCTTTCTCAAATCCCATGGAAGATTCCATATAGCTTTTGTTTTCAAGAGCAGCATTAGCTTTGGTCAAAAAGGTGTTAAGCATTGTCTGCTTCATTGTATTCACCTCTGAAGTATACTTTTCTTTTCCATCCATTTTCTCAAGTTCAACGACTTTGCTAAAATTCTCAATGGCAGAATCGATATCTTCATTGGATGCATTTCCGTTGGCATATAAGGACTGACCTTTCAAGAAATGAAACCTTGCTTTTGTCTTAAGATCGGCATTCGCAACAAGTGGTTCCGCGGATTTGATTGCAGCTTTTGCGTCTGCAAAATTTCCATTTTTTAAAGCTTTTTCAGCATCTTTTAATTCATCCTTTTGAGAAAATGAAAAGAAAGTGACTAAAAGTGCCAAAGCAATTGTTATCTGTTTTTTCATCTTTAGTTAATTTTTGTTTTAGGAGTTATTATTGTTTTCGTTATCTAAATTATCAAGAGTTGTGCCATCTTCATTTGGAGCTTGGTTCTCTTCTGTAATTGACTCATCATCAACATCCTTCAAAACAACTTCGTCTTCTTTCATTACCTTGGCCACTGCTGCAATAGAATCGTTTCCTTTGAGATTGATAAGTTTAACACCTTGAGTAGCTCTACCCATCACCCTTAAGTTTGTAACTTCCATTCTTATAGCAATACCGGATTTATTGATGATCATCAAATCGTCATCATCATTCACAGTTTTAATAGCCACAAGATGACCTGTTTTATCGGTAATTGAAATTGTTTTTACACCTTTTCCACCACGGTTTGTGATCCTGTATACAGCCTCACCATCTTCTGGATCGTCAATATAACTACGTTTTCCATATCCGTTTTCGGAAACAACCAGTACAGATTCTTCTTTAGGATTCTCAACGGTTACCATACCTATAACTTCGTCTTTGTCGTTCGCAAGAGTTATTCCTCTTACTCCTGAAGCATTCCTTCCCATAGGTCTGGTTTTTGCCTCTTCAAAACGAACAGCTTTGCCTGATTTTAAAGCCAACATTACCTGACTGTTGCCTGTGGTTAATTTTGCCTCTAATAATTCATCATCCTCTCTGATGGTAATGGCATTGATACCGTTGGTACGCGGTCGTGAATATTGCTCTAGTGAGGTTTTCTTCACTTGACCTTTCTTGGTTGCCATAATTACATAATGACTATTGATATAGTCTTCATTTTTTAAATCTTGAGTACAGATAAAAGCTTTCACTTTATCGTTCTGTTCAATATTGATCAAGTTTTGAATGGCTCTCCCTTTAGAAGTTTTACTTCCTTCGGGAATTTCGTAAACACGCATCCAGAAACATTTCCCTTTTTGTGTAAAGAACAACATATACTGATGGTTGGTACCTACAAATAAATGTTCTAAAAAGTCTTCATTTCTGGTAGTAGATGCTTTCTGACCTACTCCGCCTCTATGCTGAGTTTTGTATTCTGTTAACGAAGTCCTTTTTATATAACCAGCATGCGAAATGGTTATCACAACTTGCTCATCGGCGATCATGTCTTCGATGCTCAAATCACCTCCCGCGTACTCAATGACTGATCGACGTTCGTCACCATATTTATCTTTTACGGTCGCCAATTCTTCCTTAATGATGTCCATTCTTCGCTGTTTATTGGCGAGAATATCCTTCAAATCTTCGATGGTTTTCATTAACTCTTCATATTCTGAACGCAATTTGTCCTGCTCTAGACCGGTCAATTGACGCAAACGCATCTCAACAATGGCTTTGGCTTGTATTTCTGACAATTTAAAACGTTCTATCAAGCGCTCACGGGCTTCATCTGCATTTGCAGAAGCACGAATAATTGCAATCACTTCATCGATATTATCAGAAGCAATGATCAATCCTTCAAGAATGTGTGCACGCTCTTCAGCTTTACGCAATTCGTAGGTAGTTCTGCGAACCACGACCTCATGCCTGTGCTCTACAAAATAATGAATGAGTTCTTTCAGATTCAATAATTGTGGTCTTCCTTTGACCAAAGCAATATTATTTACACTAAAAGAAGATTGTAAAGCGGTATATTTATATAAGGTATTTAAAACAATGTTTGGGATCGCGTCGCGCTTTAAAATATAAACGATGCGCATTCCATTTCTGTCAGATTCATCACGAATCATGCTGATACCTTCAATTTTTTTCTCGTTGACCAAATCGGCAGTTTTTTTGATCATATCTGCCTTATTCACTTGGTATGGTATTTCGGTAACAATAATCGTTTCCTTACCTTGAACTTCTTCGATTATGGCTTTGGCGCGCATCACAATACGACCACGACCTGTTTTGAACGCCTCGCGAACGCCATCATAACCGTAAATGGTTCCGCCTGTTGGAAAATCTGGTGCTTTGATGTGTGTGATTAGTTCGTCAATTTCAATATCTGGGTTTTCAATATATGCAATTGTGCCATCAACAACTTCACTCAAATTGTGTGGTGGCATATTGGTAGCCATCCCTACTGCAATCCCGGAAGCACCGTTGACCAATAGTCCAGGGATTCGGGTTGGCAATACGGTAGGCTCTTCCAATGTATCGTCAAAATTGAGCTGATGATCCACAGTTTCTTTATCGATATCCGCTAACATATCTTCTGATATTTTGCGCATACGAGCCTCTGTATAACGCATCGCTGCAGGACTGTCACCATCTACGGAACCAAAGTTTCCTTGACCATCCACTAACATATAACGCAAGCTCCATTCTTGAGCCATTCGCACCATCGCATCGTAGACCGACGTATCGCCATGTGGATGGTATTTACCTAAAACTTCACCGACAATTCTTGCCGATTTCTTATGAGCTGTATTAGACCTTACTCCCAATTCGTGCATGCCGTAGAGAACTCTTCTGTGAACAGGCTTTAGACCATCTCTCACATCCGGAAGGGCACGTGACACAATGACCGACATTGAATAGTCAATGTAAGCCGATTTCATTTCATCTTCAATGTTAATTGGAATCAATTTTTCTCCTTCTGCCATATGTAATTTTAATTATTTCTTGTAGGTTTTCATCCCGAGGCTTCGGGAGTGCTAAGGTACGGTTTTTCATAGCGTTCGAGAGACTCTAAAACACACTTTTTTGAATTTTTTTATTAACAATATTGCAGCAATTATATTTAATAAGTATGGTGTTAAATGTTTTGAATTTTGAAAGTTTTTATGTCTATTAGCGATAACTAAAACATTTAAGGTATAGTTTTTGCCTTTATAAGCTTGTTTTTACTATTTTTATACAGAAAGAGATTTACTATGGATGATAATTTTTCCCCGAGAGTCAAAGATGTTATAGCGTACAGCAAGGAAGAAGCTTTGCGCTTGGGTCATGACTTTATAGGCACAGAACATTTAATGCTTGGCTTGTTGCGCGACGGTAACGGCAAGGCAATCGATATTTTGAGTGCCCTAGAAATCGACTTGAACCAATTGAGGCGAAAAGTTGAAATCTTGAGCCCTGCCAACCCAACCATTTTGGCAACATCAAATGAAAAAAAGAATCTACATCTTACAAGACAGGCCGAGCGTGCTTTAAAAACGACTTTTTTAGAAGCCAAACTCTTCCAGAGCACGTCCATAAATACTGCACATTTACTATTGTGCATTTTAAGAAATGAAAATGATCCGACAACTAAGTTACTCAATAAGTTGAAGGTGGATTATGATAACGTTAAAGAACAATTCAAATCTATGATAACAAATGATGATGATTTTTTAGAATCGCCAAAAGCAGAATCATTTTCTGAAGATGACCTTAATGACGATGATGATGCAAAACAAAATCCATTCAGTCAATCGACTTCAAAGTCTACCAAAAAGTCAAAAACACCTGTTCTAGATAATTTTGGTAGGGATTTAACAGTGCTTGCTGAAGAAGGCAAGTTAGACCCTGTCGTAGGTAGAGAAAAGGAAATACAGCGTGTGTCTCAAATTTTGAGCAGGCGTAAAAAGAACAATCCATTATTGATCGGAGAACCAGGTGTTGGTAAATCTGCCATTGCCGAAGGTTTGGCATTGCGAATAATCAAACGAAAAGTTTCACGTATACTTTTTAATAAACGCGTTGTGACACTTGATTTAGCTAGTTTGGTGGCTGGTACAAAATACCGTGGCCAGTTTGAAGAGCGCATGAAAGCAGTGATGAATGAATTGGAGAAAAATGATGATATTATTTTATTCATAGACGAAATACACACTATCGTTGGTGCAGGTGGCGCTACTGGAAGTTTGGATGCTTCCAATATGTTTAAACCCGCATTGGCAAGAGGTGAAATTCAATGCATCGGGGCCACTACGCTTGATGAATACAGACAATACATTGAAAAAGATGGCGCTTTGGAACGTCGTTTCCAAAAAGTCATTGTGGAACCAACAACCGTAGAAGAAACCATTCAGATATTGAATAATATCAAGGATAAATACGAAGAACACCATAATGTCGAATACACGGATGAAGCCATTGAAGCTTGTGTAAAATTGACCAACCGTTACATGACCGAACGTTTCTTGCCAGACAAGGCCATTGATGCTTTGGATGAAGCGGGCTCTAGAGTCCACATCACCAATATTGAAGTGCCTCAACAAATTCTGGACCTCGAACAACAGTTGGAAGATGTTAAGGAAACTAAAAATACGGTTGTAAAAAAGCAAAAATACGAAGAGGCCGCAAAATTGCGTGATGATGAAAAACGCCTTGAAAAAGAATTGGCCATCGCACAAGAAAAATGGGACGAAGAGACTAAAATGCACCGCGAAACTGTCACAGAAGACAACGTGGCAGATGTGGTATCCATGATGACAGGAATTCCTGTAAACAGAATTGCACAAACTGAAAGCAATAAACTCGCAAAATTACCAGAACTTATTAAAGGCAAAGTTATTGGCCAGGATGAGGCTGTTGCTAAAGTTGTAAAAGCCATTCAGCGTAATCGTGCTGGACTTAAAGACCCTAATAAGCCGATTGGCTCATTTATCTTTTTAGGTCAAACAGGTGTAGGAAAAACACAATTGGCAAAAGTGTTGGCGCGCGAACTTTTTGACAGCGACGATGCCCTTGTTAGAATTGACATGAGTGAATACATGGAAAAATTCTCCATTTCGAGATTGGTAGGTGCTCCTCCAGGATATGTTGGTTATGAAGAAGGTGGTCAGCTGACTGAAAAAATCAGAAGAAAACCATATGCTGTCCTGTTGTTGGATGAGATTGAAAAAGCCCATCCAGATGTGTTTAATATGTTATTGCAAGTGCTTGATGATGGCTTTTTAACTGATAGTTTGGGTCGAAAAATCGATTTTAGAAATACCATCATCATCATGACTTCCAACATTGGTGCGCGTAAACTAAAAGATTTCGGGCAAGGTGTTGGTTTTGGAACAGCTGCCAAAGAAGCTCAAGCAGGTGATAATACGCGAAGTGTTATTGAAAACGCTCTTAAAAAAGCATTTGCTCCAGAATTCTTAAATAGAATTGATGACGTTATGGTATTTAATGTTCTCGAAAAAGAAGACATCAATAAAATCATTGATATTGAGCTTGCCCAATTAATAGCTAGAATTAAGGATTTGGGTTATACTTTGGAATTGACCACAACGGCTAAAGATTATATTGCGGAAAAAGGATTTGATAAAGAATTTGGCGCAAGACCTTTAAAAAGGGCTATTCAAAAATATGTTGAAGATACTTTAGCAGAGCAAATCATTACGGCCAATATCCAGGAAGGAGATAAAATCTTAATGGATTTAGATGATGCGACGAATGAATTGACCATTAAAATTGACAAATCTGAAGAGCATACCAAGTCTTAATTTTTGAGATGATTCTTTAAAAAGCACAACAGTTCCAAAAAATATTTGGAGCTGTTTTTTTTGATATAACTTAAATCAATCGTAACTTTAGTTAATGTTAGACCTACTTAAATTTGATTTTTGCGACATGCAGATTTATGATAATTATTTAATAGTTATCATGAAAGAGGGTGTCATTATTAAGCCAGCTCACAATAAAGTCTTGTTGAATGTTGCTGAAACTTATTACATTTCCAAACGATTTGTCTACATTTCCAACAGACTCCACTCCTATTCTGTAGATCCTGCAATTTATTTTGAAACATCCAAAATTGAAAATCTAGCTGGTTTTGCAGTGGTCTCCAAAGATTTCAAAGCCAAAAGCAATGCTGAAGTCGAAAAACTGTTTCTAGACAAGCCCTTTGAGATTTTTAATACGATTGACGAAGCTGTTAATTGGGCAAAATCAATTTTGAATTCATAAATTGTGATTCGCCTATTTCCGATGGATTTGCCTTTTGTTTGAAATAACAACTTTATGTTTAGGGTTCTATTTAATTGAAAAGCAAGTCGTTTTCGATATGAAAACCATCAATAAATTGCATGCTGATTTCCATTAAATTGTGCAAGACTTCATCCTTATTTACAAAATTTACGTCCTGACGATAAGCTTTTAAAAACGATTCAATCAACGGGGAAGACTTTAAAGGTTTTCTAAAATGTAACGCTTGAGAGGCGTTCAATAATTCGATGGAAAGTATCCTTTCTACATTAGTAACCAAGCTATAAGCCTGTGTG
This sequence comes from Aquaticitalea sp., assembly GCA_041751535.1. Taxonomy (GTDB): domain Bacteria; phylum Bacteroidota; class Bacteroidia; order Flavobacteriales; family Flavobacteriaceae; genus JBPOFM01. The sequence continues at coordinate 8,772 of JBGSXJ010000193.1, read as the reverse complement.
GCAGCATTGGCTCCCATACTGACGTGATCTTCTTGACCGTTGGAGGACACAATGGAATCAACACTTGCTGGTGATGCCAATTGCTTATTGGCACTCACAATACTCGCTGCGGTATATTGTGGTATCATAAAGCCGGAATTCAATCCTGGGTTATCAACCAAAAACGCAGGTAATCCGCGCAACCCTGAAACTAGCTGAAAAATACGTCGTTCGGAAATATTTCCCAATTCGGCCATGGCTATTTTTAAATAGTCAAGCGCCAAAGCCAATGGTTGACCATGAAAGTTGCCTCCAGAAATGATTTTATCTTCTCCTATAAAAATATTCGGATTGTCAGTTACGGAATTGATTTCAGTCATAAAAACTTTTTGCACGAACTCTATTGTGTCTTTCGTGGCTCCATGCACTTGTGGGATACATCTAAACGAATATGGATCTTGAACATGTTCCTTATGCTGGGTTATCAATTCACTGCCATCCAAAAATTCACGGATGCGTTCTGCAGTTTTAATTTGTCCATTGTGGGGACGTACCAAATGCACCAACTCATCAAATGGCTCAATTCTCCCGTCAAAAGCATCGAGTGAAATACTGCCAAACAAATCTGCCAAATACGATAGTTTATAGGATTTCAGAATGAGATATATTCCATAAGCACTCATGAATTGTGTACCATTAAGTAAGGCCAAACCTTCTTTTGATTGCAACTGCAAAAGTTTCCAGTTGAACTTTTTCAATACATCTTTAGAATCCAAAACTTTGCCTTGATATTCAACTTCCCCCTTTCCAATTAATGGTAATGACAAATGCGCCAATGGAGCCAAATCTCCTGAAGCTCCCAATGAGCCTTGAGTGTATATGATAGGTAGAATGTCATGGTTATAAAAATCAATCAAACGTTCTACTGTTTGTAATTGCACACCACTATGGCCATAGCTTAAGGATTGTATTTTGAACAGGAGCATCAGTTTTACAATCGGGTTTGGAACCCTATCCCCTAACCCACAGGCATGAGACATTACCAAATTTTCCTGAAGCTGCACGAGCTTATCCTTGGATATTTTGACGTTGTATAAGGAACCAAATCCTGTATTGATGCCGTAAATTGGCTCGTCTTGATCATTTAATCGCTGGTCTAAATAGGCACGGCATTTTAATATGGCTTCTTTTGCTGATTCAGACAATTCTATTTTCCTGTTTTCAAAAAGGATATCGTTGATGGTTCCTAATTCTAGAGTTTTTGAAGATATCTGATGTACAATTGGCATAAGTATAATTTGGAGCTTCAAAAATCATCATTACATATATATTATGCAACAAATGTTAATAATAATTCAATTACTGAAAAAAAAGCGATCAAAAACCTAAATTTGAAAAATTTAAAAATTTAAGCATGAAACGATCGATTTTATTGTTATTGTCCATTACCATTCTTGGATGCAATCAAGAACCGCAAAAACCAAAGGATTATGTGGCAATGTCTGGAATAATCATTGACAAGAATAGTGATTCCATTCAAATTTTAAACAGAACATACTCAAAAACTATTAAGGTAAATGCTGATGGGACATTTAAGGATACATTGAAGGTCGAGCCTGGGATTTACATTATAACGGATGGAAAAGAGAATACTCCTATCTTTTTAAAAAATGGTTTTGACATTAACGTTTCTTTAGATACCAAACAGTTTGATGAATCTATCTCTTATTCCGGTGAAGGTTCAGAGCACAGTAATTATTTGGCCAAGCATTCATTGTTACAGGAGGAATTATTTGCCGATATGGATAATTTGAATGAAACTAATTTAGATTCTACTTTTGAGTCCATTCAAATGAGGCTCTCCGAATTTTACGAATCCAACAAAGCGATTGACACCATGATCATCAACGGCATGAAAAATGATTTGGAGCCAATGTTGGATTCTTACAAGGGTTATATTGGTCAGAAAATTGCTTTAAAGAAAGAATTCCCAGAAGGCTCCCCTTCCCCAACCTTTGATTTCGAAAACTATGAAGGTGGCAAAACATCTTTGAAAGATTTGAAGGGAAAATACGTTTATCTCGACATTTGGGCAACTTGGTGTGGACCTTGTATCATGGAAATCCCTGCACTTAAAAAACTTGAGACCCAATATCAAGGCAAGAACATTCAATTTGTGAGCATTTCAATAGATCAACAAAAAGACTATGAAACTTGGAAAAAAATGATTGTTGAGAAAGATTTGGGCGGCATCCAATTGTTTGCCGATAATAATTGGAATTCAGATTTCGTAAAAAATTATAGAATCAATGGTATTCCACGTTTTATATTGATAGATCCCGATGGGAATGTTGTAAGTCCTGATGCACCAAGACCATCTGATCCCAAATTGGTGGAATTGTTTAATGGGTTGAAGATATAAGTTCATACAAATTAAGAATGCCATTCGATAAGAGTGGCATTTTTTTATTGTTCTAAAAATCCCTCAAATTATGCACTTTGGTGCATATTCTTTTGAGGTTCTAAAAACTTAATAACCGCCACGAATACACGAATCAACATGATTTTTTGTTATATAAAACTATTCGTGTATTAGTGGCAAAACAGACCGTCAGCCTACAATCAAACCTATTTACTTAAAGTAAATAGCGGTTTATTTGGTTTTTTGCCTTTGCTGTTTTGTTTCTTCTTCTTCCTTCGGTGGTGGTTGATTTTCAGGTGGTTCAAACAAATCAATATAGGCTTTTCCGAGATAATCAATTACATGACTCGCAATCAAACTTTGATAGCCAAAATCTTCGACCGCAATATCTGCAGATTTTCCATGTAGATAAACCCCAAATACACTTGCAACCAAGGGATCATATCCTTGGGAAATCAATCCTGCAAGAATGCCTGTCAGGACATCGCCTGTGCCAGCCGTTGCCAAACCTGGGTTGCCGGTGGAATTGACATATAGCTTATCATGATAGACCGTAATTGTATTGGAACCTTTGATAACGACAATCACATTGTGTGTTTTGGAAAATTCCTTTACCTTTTTCAATTTATCAAAATCATCTTTCCACTTTCCTATCAAACGTTCCAACTCTTTTGGATGTGGTGTAAGGACGGTATCTTTTGGAAGCAATTTTAATAAATCATCTTGTTTTGATAACAAGTTAACTCCATCAGCATCAATGACTAAAGGTGTTTTGTTCTTTTTTAGAAATGATTCAAATGCCATAAGTGTACGATCGTCCGTTCCCATTCCTATACCAATTCCAATAGCATTTGGTTCTATATCAAATTGAATGTCCGAAATGAGGTGTTCATCAGTATCTGTAATTACCATGGCTTCCGGAAATGCAGTTTGTAAAATCGCATACCCACATTTTGGAACAAATGTGGTCACCAATCCCGAACCTGAAGCTAAAGCAGCTCTGCTCGCCAAAGTCACTGCCCCTACTTTCCCATAGCTTCCACCTATTATCAACGTGTGACCAAAATCGCCTTTATGTGAAAATTTATCACGTGGTTGGTAGACTTTAAGCATTTCATTTTTTCCAAGCAATTCGGCTTCCACTTCTGTTGAAACCAAATATTCAGGATCTAAACCAATGTCCAAAACTTCCCATTGCTGGGTGTATTTTGCAGTGTCAGGTAAAAAGAACACCAATTTTGGAGATGCAAAACTCAATGTATAATTCGCCCACACGACGCCATTTTCATCCTTGGGTACTTTATCGGCATACAATCCGGAAGGCACGTCAATGGACAAGGTAAAAGCTTTAGAGGTCCTAAAATGTTGAAACAAGCCTTTTACCCAGTCATCGGCTGGCCTGTTTAATCCAATTCCAAAAATGGCATCCACAATAATATCATCCGAACCGATAGGCGGAAAATCATCTTCACAATTCAGCATCTCCGGCCATTTTTTGGTGGTTTCCTTAATGCGGTCATAATTCACCAAAAAATCTTTTGTACGCTTTTCACTGCAATTCACCACGTAGGTTTTTACATTATATCCATGGATAATTAAATGTCTCGCTACCACCAAGCCATCACCACCATTGTTGCCAATACCGCAAAATACATGTATCGGCACTTGGGCACCTTGCATTCTTGTGTGGAACCAATTAAAAATTTGAATTCCAGCCCGCTCCATGAGTTCGGTGGAGGTGATATTTTGTTTTTTGGCAGTAATTTTGTCGCCCTGATATATCTGTGCTTTGGAAAATAGCTTCATTATTAATAGTATTTAAAAATAAATTAGTGATTCTTTGTAAAAATCTACGTTTAATTTTTTTATTTAAGTAAAAATAATACATTTGATAGGTATAGCATAAAAATGTATAACACCAATTACATATCCAACTTCATTTTGACATCCAATTCCTTTGGAGGCACTGTGACGACATCTACCACAACCCTTTGGGGTTAAATAGCTATAATCACCTCGTTTATTTTTCTATTTCTGAATTATTTTATTAAACCAACTCATTTATAACCCATCAGCTCATGCTAGTATTAAAATTTGGAGGCACATCAGTCGGTTCAGCACATAATATCAATCAAGTCATTGGCATATTGGAACACAAAGCCAAACAAGACCGCGTTATTTGCATTGTATCGGCTGTTGGTGGTATTACGGATAAATTGTTGAATGCAGGCCATTTCTCGCAAAATAAAAATGAAACATATCTATCTGTTTTTGAATATATTAAAACTATTCACTTAAACCTTATTGATATATTAATTCCAAATAAAAGCGAGGTCATTTCCGATAATCTCGAAGCGATGTTTCAGAGCTTAAAAGGCCTTCTTGATGGTATTTACCTTATCAATGAAGTATCACCAAAAACTACTGATAAGCTCGTTTCCTTCGGCGAAATATTTTCATCCTACATCATTTCGGAAACAATGAAAAACCGTGGAATGGATGTTGTGTTAAAAAATAGTCAAGAATTGATTGTAACCAACTCCAATTTTACAAAAGCTGAAGTGAATTACAATTTGACCAATACTAATATTTCCAATTATTTTAATTCGGTATCACAACAAATCACGATTTTGCCTGGCTTTATTTCAAAATCAAACCTGGGCGAAGTGACCACTCTTGGTCGCGGCGGATCAGATTTTTCAGCTGCAATTGTGGCGGCGGCTCTAAAAGTAAAGCAACTGGAAATTTGGACCGACGTCAGTGGAATGTACACTGCCAATCCTAATTTGGTAAAACAGGCGTATCCAATAGAAACCCTCTCCTATCAAGAAGCTATGGAGTTGTCACATTTTGGAGCGAAAGTTCTGTATCCTCCAACAGTTCAGCCTGCATTGGATTTGAATATTCCTATTCATATCAAAAACACTTTGCAACCAGAAGCTCATGGGACCATTATTTCGAATACTATTAATGGCAAAACTTCCCCTGCCAAAGGCATCAGTAACATTAACAATATTGCCCTGCTCACATTACAAGGGAATGGCATGGTGGGAATTCCAGGCTTTTCAAAACGGTTGTTTGAAACTTTAGCGAACGAAAAAATAAACGTGATTTTAATAACCCAAGCGTCCTCCGAACATTCTATCTGTTTCGGGATCGATGACACTGATGCCGAACGTGCAAAAACAGCCATTGATTCAACGTTTGAAAATGAAATATCATTACATAAAATCGATCCCATCCATTTGGAAAAAGGTTTGTCAATTATTGCCCTAGTTGGCGATAACATGAAAAATCATCAAGGTATTAGCGGACGGATGTTCAGTTCACTTGGTAAAAACAATATCAATATAAGAGCGATTGCCCAAGGCGCATCAGAACGGAATATTTCGGCCGTAATCACACAAAATGATGTGAAAAAAGCCTTGAACACCTTGCACGAAGCTTTTTTTGAAGATAACATTAAACAGCTGAACGTGTTTATCACTGGCGTTGGAAATGTTGGCAGTAAATTGGTGGAGCAAATCATCCAACAACGGAAATATTTAAAAGACAACCTAAAACTCAATCTACGGGTCGTCGGATTGTCCAATTCGCGAACTATGATATTTGATGATAATGGCATTCCTCTAAAAGAATGGCAAAACTTGATGGAAGCTGGCCAAAAAGCGTCCATTGATGGTTTTATGCATGAAATTAAACGCCTGAATCTTCGCAACAGTATATTTGTGGATGTCACTGCAAATGAAGATGTTTCGAATATCTACGCGGAGTATTTGAAGCAAAATGTTGCAGTGATTGCCTGTAATAAGATTGCTTGTTCCAGCGCCTATAAAAATTATAGTCAACTCAAGCATCTTTCAAAAAAATACAATGCGCCATTTTTGTTTGAAACCAATGTTGGTGCAGGATTGCCAATTATTGACACCCTCAATCATCTAATTGTTTCGGGCGATAAAATCACTTCCATACAAGCTGTTTTATCTGGAAGTTTGAATTTTGTATTCAATAACTTTAATGAAAATACTAAATTTCATGATGTTGTAAAACAGGCCCAGGCTGAAGGCTATACCGAACCCGATCCAAGAATCGACTTAAGTGGTGTGGATGTGGCGCGAAAAATTCTTATTTTGGCTCGCGAAAGTGGAACTGAAATGAATTTAGAAGACATAGAAAATCAATCCTTTTTGACAAAATCCAATTTGGAAAGTGAATCTGTTGAAGAATTTTATAACACATTGAAAGCTGATGAAAGCCATTTTCAGGAACTATATGCTTCCGCAAAAGTAAATGGCTGTCAATTAAAATATGTTGCAGAATTCAACGAAGGCAGAGCGAAAGTTGGCCTAAAGGAAATTGCGCCAGATCATCCATTTTTCAACCTAAAAGGAAAAGACAATATCGTCATGTTTTACACACAGCGTTATCCTGAACAACCGCTAATAATAAAAGGCGCTGGTGCTGGCGCAGATGTCACGGCCTCTGGGCTTTTTGCAGATATCATTCGGGCGGGAAACAGATAGAAAAAATGATGGCAATGAATGAGTTTTTGATGATTAACGCAAAGGAAAAAGAACAAAACATAATGAACGAAATAAAAATTTTCTCACCAGCTACTGTGGCAAATGTGTCTTGCGGATTTGATGTCCTCGGCTTTTGTCTCGATGAAATTGGCGATGAGATGATTATTAGGAAAACCGATAAAAAGGGAATTCACATTGTTAAAATAGAAGGTTTTGAATTGCCATTTGAAACTGAAAAAAATGTTGCTGGCGTTTCGGCATTGGCATTGTATAACAACGCCAAACCTGACTACGGATTTGAGATTGAGATTTACAAAAATATCAAACCGGGAAGCGGAATCGGTAGCAGTTCGGCAAGCGCCTCGGGTAGCGTGTTTGGCATCAACGAATTATTAGGAAAGCCATACAATAAAACACAGCTGACCAAATTTGCCATAAAAGGTGAATCCTTGGCTAGTGGTTGCGAACATGCAGACAATATTGCACCTGCCATCTTTGGAGGCTTCACTTTAGTAAAAAGCCTATCACCATTGGAAGTATTGCAGTTACCAACTCCGAGCGACTTGTATGCAACAATTATACATCCGAAAATAGAGATAAAAACGTCAGAAGCTAGAGCTATTTTACCCAAAGAAATTCCACTAAAAAATGCCATAGCACAATGGGCAAATGTGGGCAGTTTTGTCCATGCCCTTCATACAAATGATTACGAACTGATGCGTCGCTCATTGGAAGATGTAGTTGTAGAACCTTATAGAAGTCAATTGATTCCATATTTTAAGGAGGTGAAAATCGCTGCTATGAATTCAGGTGCTTTGGGTTGTGGGATTTCAGGTTCGGGACCTTCTATTTTTATGTTGAGCAAAGGAATCATGATTGCTAAGGACGTTGAAAAAGCGATTAGTGAGGTGTATGGAAGGACCAACATCCCATTTGAAACCTATGTGTCTCAAATAAACACTCAAGGAATTAAAGTATTATAAGTTTTCTAATGATATAAACAGCATACCTAAAAATCACACAGTAAGCGAAGTGCATTGCAAAAAAAAAACATTCGTGAACCTGTCTGCCGATAGGCAGGTTCGTGGCATCTTTTTAAAAATGAAATACTATTCACTCAACAGAATCGCCCCAAACGCATCTTTCAAGGATGCCGTTATCAAAGGTATTGCACCAGATATAGGTCTATATTTTCCTGAAAATATAAGCCCATTGCCAGCATCGTTTTTTGAAAACATTGACAAACTGTCTTACGAAGAAATTGCCTTTGAAGCCATCAAACAGTTCGTAATGCCAGATATTCCTGAAACTGTTTTGAAAAAAATCATAAAAGAAACGCTGTCTTTTGATTTTCCTATTGTGAATATCCATTCCTCCATTTCCACCTTGGAATTGTTTCACGGACCAACAATGGCCTTTAAGGATGTTGGCGCACGATTTATGGCGCGTTGCCTTGGCTATTTCAATCAAAATAACATCGAGGACATAACGGTTTTGGTAGCGACTTCTGGAGACACTGGCGGAGCCGTTGCCAATGGTTTTTTAGGCGTAAAAGGCGTTAATGTGGTCATACTCTACCCTAGCGGAAAAGTGAGCGATGTGCAGGAAAAACAATTGACGACTCTCAAAAAGAACATTACCGCGCTCGAAGTGGGCGGTGTTTTTGACGATTGCCAAGACATGGTGAAACGAGCTTTTCTGGATGAAGAATTGACATCTAAAATGCAGTTGACATCAGCCAACTCCATCAACGTGGCGCGCTGGTTGCCTCAACTATTTTACTTCTTTTTTGCTTATAAACAATTGCACAAAAAACACAAAAAGCTAGTTTTTTCGGTTCCTAGTGGC
>JBGSXJ010000192.1:0-1682 GCA_041751535.1 Aquaticitalea sp. | reverse complement strand
ACTAAAAAATCCCTAAAATTGGTCGTAATTATGAAGGCAACTTTATTGTTATAGGTTGCTTTGAATGTTTTTGGAATAGAAATTTTAGCTTTTATATTCCACTTAAATTCATAGGCTCTTTGATGGAATCTGATAATACTTTAGCAGATACTTGTCTCGGCTTAGTATTAAAACGGATTTTCCCTTGCCGAATTTTCCAGTAACGATGGTTTTAAAATGCGATCAATCATATTTGAAGCTTCAATTCACCAAATATTGTATTTTTTGGTGAGTTCATTCACCAAATATTATGTTTTTTGGTGAGTTAATTCACCAATAGCCATTAAATCATAGCAAATTCTGAAAGATATAGAGCGGGAATCCTACTAGCTTTAAATTGTGATGCTGAAAAAAATTAAGGGTTTTTGATATCGTAGTCTGTTGAAGTTCTCCATTTTCTTCATGATTCCTGCTTTCGCAGGAATTGTGGCTAATCGTTCAGCTTTAGCACGGCCATAAATGCTTCCTGCGGAATTTCCACATTCCCAACTTGGCGCATACGTTTTTTACCCTTTTTCTGCTTTTCCAAAAGTTTTCGCTTACGCGAAATATCACCACCATAACATTTGGCAGTCACATCTTTCCGGAGGGCTTTAATGGTTTCACGCGAAATAATCTTAGCACCAATCGCCGCTTGAATGGGAATATCAAATTGCTGACGCGGAATCAATTCCTTTAGTTTTTCACACATTTTTTTACCCATATTCTGGGCATTGTCGGCATGGATTAACGCCGAAAGTGCATCTACAGGTTGTGCATTCAATAAAATATCCAATCGCACCAATTTTGAGACTTTCATTCCTATGGGATGGTAATCAAAAGACGCATAGCCTTTAGAAACTGTTTTCAATCGGTCGTAAAAGTCAAAAACAATTTCTGCCAATGGCATTTCAAAGGTAAGTTCGACACGTTCTGTGGTCAAATAGGTTTGGTTTAACACCATGCCACGTTTTTCAATACAGAGCGACATCACATTCCCTACAAAATCAGATTTTGTAATAATGGTCGCTTTAATATAGGGCTCTTCAACCCTATTGACGGTAGATGGATCCGGTAAATCGGAAGGGTTATTGACTATAAAAGCCGTATCTGGAATTTTGTTTGTATACGCATGGTAAGACACGTTGGGAACCGTAGTGATCACGGTCATATCAAATTCACGCTCCAAACGTTCTTGAATGATTTCCATATGAAGCATTCCCAAAAACCCACATCTAAAACCAAAACCTAAAGCCGCAGAACTTTCTGGAATAAAGACCAAAGAAGCATCATTGAGTTGCAGTTTTTCCATGGAGTTGCGCAGCTCTTCGTAATCTTCGGTATCCACGGGATAAATGCCCGCAAACACCATTGGCTTTACGTCTTCGAACCCTTCAACAATATTGGTAGTTGGGTTGTCATAATCCGTAATAGTATCACCAACCTTAACTTCTTTTGCAGTTTTGATTCCTGTGATTAAGTAACCAACATCTCCCGTTTTTACACTTTTCTTTGCAACTTGTGTCAGTTTTAATGTACCAACTTCGTCTGCATAATAAGCATTGTCGGTCGCGACGAATTTAATTTTCTGTCCCTTTTTTATTTCGCCATTAAAAACCCTAAAATAGGTTTCGATGCCTCTAAAAGTGTTATAAACCGAATCA
>JBGSXJ010000191.1:0-23537 GCA_041751535.1 Aquaticitalea sp. | reverse complement strand
TTCTTTTTATTTTATTGCCGAATTGATTGTCGATTTAGATTTGGAATACGATCTACCGACCACCGATCATTGTGGCACCTGCACCAAATGTATAGACGCATGTCCAACACAGGCCATTACAGAACCATATGTGGTGGATGGAAGTAAATGTATCTCTTATTTTACCATTGAGTTAAAAGAAAAAATCCCAAATGAGTTCAAAGGCAAATTTAATGACTGGATGTTCGGCTGTGACATTTGCCAAGATGTGTGCCCTTGGAATCGTTTTTCAAAAGCCCATAACGAACCCTTGTTCAACCCGCATCCAGAATTATTGTCCATGACCAAAAAAGATTGGGAAGAAATTACAGAAGACGTATTTAAAAAGATCTTTAAAGATTCAGCAGTGAAACGTACGAAGTTTGAAGGTTTAAAACGGAATATAGAATTCTTAAAGAATTAATTATACCAAACAGGAGTGGGTTTTCCCAATTGAAAAGCTTGAAATCCGAAGTCTTCAGTTGAAAATGAATTCGTCTTAAATATGTGATCCCCATTTCCAGGAATGGTCGGATAATAAGAGACAGATATTTGAAAAGAGCCAAACACCAAAAAATCATTTCTAACGATACATCCGATTCCTATAGAAGTATATAGCCTAGTTTTAAAGAGATTTTCACCTTCCATGCAAATCAATCCCGAGGTAAAATTAACATATGGGTTGAGGCGAAAGCCCAGAACTTCCCAAGGCGAATAGAATTGAGATTGGAATGCCATTACAAATTTGGATGTGCCTAGAACATCACTGTCAAAACCAGGGATCCCTGCACTATTAATACGTTGGTATTCGTTACCATAAACGCCCTGAAACTGATTGTTTTCATTAAGGGTGAGTCGGTCAGCAACAGTGTTTAGACGGTCGGTTCCAATCAATAATTGAGGTTTTATAAACTGACGCATTTGCCATCTGTCCCCAAGTGAAATTAAATTTGTAAAATAATTGGCCTGAATGGAATAGGTTGTTTGTTGCCTGCTCGTATTTTTTAAAAATGTGCCATATTCCAAATTAGTGCTCAAGTAGCCCCAACTAAAATAGTTACCATGTGAGATTCTTGCACCAACATACAAACGGTCACTAAAATTTTTTCTTTGATAACCACCCATTGCCGAAATGATGGTACCAATTGGCACATCCTCTACAATACCATCCCGAAAGATATATGCATCCTGCACAAATTGCCGCGAAGCAATACCTAAACTTCCCATATAAAATGTTTCATCTGAAAAATAGCGAATACTGTCATAGGCAATACTCGGTGCATCTTTATAGTCCAAATTAAGGTAACGCACTGAACTTATGAGGTGAGTTGTGCGTTCCTTTTCAGTCTTTCCATCAAAGAGTTCAAAGGAATGTCCGACCCAAGCATCTTGAGTCTGGTATTTAAAATTTTCTTCATTAGCAACCAATTCCTCATCCAAAAACAATTCTTTTCTATACTGTTCATCTACATAAATTCCGCCAGCCCATCGTGTTAAAGGTGAGTAAAATGGGCGATCAATTCCAAAGCGCTTTACGTAAAAGCCATCCAAATTTATATCATATCCAACAGACGTACTTATGAATGTATTTTTAAAATTAGGAATCGAATAATTAAACCTGTATCCAGTTTGACCATCTTCTAATCGTTTCTTCACACTATTTTCAAACAGATGTCCCAGTCCTAAAAAATTGCGATCTTTTAGCCTAATGGAGTTGGTGGATGTTGATAAATTGACCCTTGGAATCAAACTCCAAGAATCTAGAACTTCTACAAAAACATTTACAGAATCAGCCGAATTTTCAGCACCTTTTGCCGTGATTTGAACACTTCGGATATAGTTCTGTGTTCTAATCAAACGAGAACTTTCATCGAGCTTAAGAATATCTAAAGGCTTTCCTTCTTTAATAAGTATAAAGTCACGAATGATGTGCCGCTTCGATTTTATATGTATGTTATTCCCTGTTTTTTCCAGCCAACTATTGGCCTTTTGTGTTGAATCTGTAAAAGAAAAACCAAAGGGGTCATGCGTTTCTATAGTAATCGATCTTACAATTTTTCCTTCTAATGAGCTAAAATCCTGTTTGGGGGTTTGGGTAGTTTGATTGTTCTTTTTTTTACTACTAGATCTAAAAATGAGCTTATGAAGGAATTTGGTTGATTTTCTTTTTTTTGAATAATTTTCTAATTTCTGATATACAGATGTAGAGTCTTTTTTGGAAGGTTCAGTTTGCCCATAACCTTTTATGCAACACAAAATCAAAGTAAAAAATATAAGATGTTTTAATTTCATGCTTGAATGAGGCGATTAAACAAACCATTTGAATTGAGCGGCTCAAATATAGATTATTGTTAGCTGATTTTCTAAAGCAATTTTGTAATTAAAATTTTAGAGCTTCGTGTTTTTTCTTTATACTTTTCTCCTATTTCCCTTACCTTTGTTATTCCACTAGTTGTATAAAAAAACAGAGCAGTTTTAATTAAGCAGAACCTATTATGAGCAAGCAGAGCAAGCGCCGAGAGGCACTTATATATCACGCAAAACCGACCCCAGGCAAAATACAGGTCGTACCCACAAAAAAGTACGCCACCCAAAGGGATTTATCCTTGGCATATTCGCCTGGAGTCGCAGAGCCATGTTTGGAAATTGCTAAAGATGTCAACAACGTATACAAGTATACTGCAAAAGGTAATTTGGTAGCCGTAATCTCCAATGGAACTGCTGTACTTGGATTGGGTAATATCGGGCCAGAAGCTTCTAAACCAGTTATGGAAGGAAAAGGTTTACTGTTCAAAATTTTTGCTGATATTGATGTGTTTGACATAGAAGTGAATACCGAAAATGTTGAAGAGTTCATTCAAACTGTAAAAATGATTGCCCCAACATTTGGAGGCATCAATCTCGAAGACATAAAGGCACCTGAAGCCTTTGAAATAGAACGCCGATTAAAGGAAGAACTGGACAGTCCGGTGATGCATGATGACCAACATGGTACGGCAATTATTTCGGCGGCTGCCTTGTTGAATGCTTTGGAAATTTCAAAAAAGACAATTGACAATGTAAAAATTGTTATCAGTGGTGCCGGCGCTGCAGCAATTTCCTGTACACGTTTATACCAAGCCTTTGGAGCGAAACGGGAGAATATCGTAATGACAGATAGCAAAGGTGTTATCCGTCAAGATAGATTGGATTTAACGTCTGAAAAAGCAGAATTCGCAACCCATCGCAAAATTGATACCCTTGATGAAGCGATGATTGATGCCGATGTTTTTATAGGATTATCAACTTCCAATATAGTTACACCTGCAATGTTGTTGTCAATGGAAAAAAACCCAATTGTTTTTGCGATGGCAAATCCAGATCCGGAAATTGAATACCAATTGGCTGTTGACACACGAAAGGATATTATCATGGCAACCGGTCGTTCTGACCATCCCAATCAAGTGAATAATGTTCTCGGATTTCCATTTATTTTTCGCGGGGCATTGGATGTTCGGGCGACAAAAATAAATGAAGCCATGAAAATGGCAGCAGTAAAGGCATTGGCCAATTTGGCTAAAGAACACGTGCCAGAGCAGGTAAATATAGCTTATGGCGAAACCCGATTGACCTTCGGTAAAGAATATATCATCCCAAAACCCTTCGACCCACGTTTGATTGCCGAAGTGCCTCCAGCGGTCGCAAGGGCTGCAATGGAAAGTGGTGTAGCAAAAGAACCCATAACAGATTGGGATAAGTATAGGGAGACACTTTTAGAACGGTTGGGCTCTGATAATAAAATTGTAAGACTGCTAACCAATAGGGCAAAAATAGATCCCAAACGGGTTGTGTATGCTGAAGCGGATCATATTGATGTCCTCAAAGCTGCACAAATTGCGCGCGATGAAGGTATTGCCATTCCAATTTTATTGGGCAAGAAGGAAACCATTATATCGCTCATGAATGAAATTGAATTTGATGGGAAGGTCGATATTATAGACCCTAAATCGGACGAGGAAGAAATTAGACGTAATCGATACGCAAAGGAATATTGGTCGCAACGCAAACGAAAGGGAGTAACCTTATATTCGGCTCAAAGATTGTTAAGGGAACGTAATTATTTTGGTGCAATGATGGTTAATGAAGGCGATGCCGATGCGCTTATTTCCGGTTATTCCCGAAGTTATCCTACCGTTTTTAAACCTATGTTGGAATTGATTGGTCTTGCCAAAAATGCCACAAGAGCTGCAGCCACCAACTTAATGATGACCCAAAGAGGCCCGATGTTCTTAAGCGATACATCCATCAACATCGATCCTACGGCAGAAGATTTGGCAAAAATTGCATTAATGACTGCCAGGACTGTACGTATGTTTGGTATGGAACCTATCATTGCAATGATTTCATACGCCAATTTTGGATCGTCTCCCAGTCCGCGTGCCACAAAAGTACGGGAAGCAGTTGCCATGTTGCACGAATCACATCCTGAATTGATCATCGATGGTGAATTGCAAACTGACTTTGCCTTGAATAGCGACATGCTAAAAGAGGTATTCCCATTTTCAAAACTGGTGGGAAAGAAAGTCAACACATTGATTTTTCCTAACCTCGAATCCGCAAATATCACCTATAAACTTCTTAAAGAACTGAACAAATCAGAATCCATTGGGCCTATTATGATGGGTATGCGAAAGCCTGTACATATTTTACAGTTAGAAGCAAGTGTAGATGAAATTGTAAACATGACCGCGATTGCTGTAATTGACGCTCAACAAAAAGAAAAAAAGGAGCTCGAACTTAAAGCTGCTTTACAACAGGAATCGGCTTTGTAATGCAAATAATTTTATTACATTTGAGACTTTAACCAAAGCCGCTAAATGATTACGCACATTCAAGGAAAACTCATTGAAAAAAATCCTACTGATGTAGTTATCGATTGCAATGGCGTAGGCTATATGCTCAATATTTCCTTGCATACCTTTTCACAAATTCCCGATCAGGAGAATTTAAAACTATATACCCATTTAATTGTAAAGGAAGATTCCCATACATTGTTTGGGTTTTCATCCTTGGCTGAACGCGAAATTTTCAAGATGCTCATTTCGGTAAGTGGTGTAGGCGCAAGTACGGCGCGCACCATGCTTTCATCCTTAACACCCAAACAGGTTAGGGAAGGGATTGCTCATGGCGATATTGCTTTGATACAATCCATAAAAGGGATTGGAGCCAAAACAGCCGCGAGGGTTATACTCGATTTAAAGGACAAAATCTTAAAAGTTTATGATATTGATGAACTTTCAACACCAAAAAACAATACAAGTAAAGATGAGGCGTTATCTGCATTAGAAGTTCTAGGATTCATTAGAAAACAATCAGAACGTGTTGTAGATAGAATAGTGACCAACCAGCCAAATGCCAATGTGGAAACCATTATCAAAGAAGCCTTAAAAAACTTATAATAATTTTGAGTACAATTAACTATTTTTTACCAAAATCCTTACATTTTTTTCTTCTTACCTGTGTTGTTCTAGCCAGTAGCATGGCTTTTGCTCAAGATCCTACACCACAAGATTCCACTAAAACTGGATATGCACTTGGAAACATCACTATGCCCAATCCAAATAGCATCGTTTCAAAATATAGATATGACCCTCTTTCCGATAGATATATTTATACTGAAACAGTTGGCAATTTCAATATCAATTACCCAATCATTTTAACTCCGGCAGAATATCAACGCTTGGTATTGCTAGAACAACAACGCAGTTATTACAAACAAAAAATAGATGCAGCCGAAGGTAAAAAGGAAGGCAGCGAGGAACTGCAGAAAAATTTATTGCCGGAATTTTATGTCAACTCTGGATTTTTTGAAACTATTTTTGGAAGTAATACCATCGAAGTCATTCCTCAAGGTTCTGTGGAAATGGATTTGGGAGTACTTTACACCAAACAGGAAAACCCCGCATTTTCACCACGAAACCAAAGTAATTTCACATTTGATTTTGACCAGCGAATCAGCTTGAGCCTTTTGGGTAAAGTCGGAACACGCCTTCAGGTGACAGCCAATTACGATACCGAATCGACTTTCGATTTTCAAAACCTCATAAAGCTGGAATACACACCCACCGAAGATGATATCGTTCGCAAGATAGAAGTTGGTAATGTCAGTATGCCGCTCAATAGCTCCTTAATAACAGGAGCTCAAAGTTTATTTGGTGTTAGAACCGAATTACAGTTTGGGAAAACAAGGGTTACAGCAGTGTTTTCAGAACAGAAATCGCAATCGCGTTCTGTTGTAGCGCAAGGCGGTGGAACACTTGAGGAATTTGAATTCTTCGGAAGGGATTATGATGAAAACAGGCATTTTTTCTTGGCTCAATATTTCAGGAATCAGTATGACGAAACCATGTTGCGCTATCCGTTTTTGAACACCAATGTTCAGATTACACGTCTTGAGGTTTGGGTTACCAACCGCACCAATCAAACAAATAATATTCGTAATGTTGCGGCCTTTCAAGACTTAGGAGAATCGGGAATCATTGGTTTGGATAATCCACCTGCGGGTTTTGTCAATGCAGGTGCTACGGCATTACCCCAGAATTCAAATAATGATTTTGACCCAACTAATATTGGGGGTCCAGGATCACAGTTAACACTTGCAGTAAGAGATATTACAACGGTGGAACAAGGAATTATTCCACCAGCCAACGAAGGTTTTGACTTCGGAAAACTTGAAAATGCAAAAAAACTGATTCAAGGTAGTGATTACATTCTCCATACCCAACTGGGCTATATTTCTTTAAATCAACGTTTGTTAAATGATGAGATTTTGGCAGTTGCCTTTCAATACACTGTTGGAGGTCAGGTATATCAAGTTGGGGAGTTTGCCAATGATGGTGTCAATGCAACAGATGTCCAAACCGATGAAGGTACGGGTAATCAAATTGTCAATAATCAGAACTTGATATTAAAAATGCTGAAAAGTGCCATCACAAATGTCAATGAGCCTATTTGGGATTTGATGATGAAAAACATATATGACACTGGTGCTTTTCAATTGAGCGTAGAGGATTTTAAATTGAATATTTTTTATACTGAAGCATCTCCTTTAAATTATATCAGGCCTGTGGAAGGCACAACCTTTCCAACATTTGACAACAACACGCCATTTGATACGAGCGACGACGGCGAAATCATCGACACTCCTTTAATACGGCTTTTCCATTTGGACCGATTGAATTTTAACAACGATCCGCAGCTTAATGGTGATGGATTCTTCGATTTTGTACCCGGTTTAACGGTTCTGACCCAAAATGGAAAGATCATCTTCACCAAAGTGGAACCTTTCGGACGGTATTTATTTGATGTGTTGGATGATGATGGGATTCCTGGCAATAATGAGAATGATTATGAGTTTGAAAATTTTAATGCCAATCAAGAAAAATACGTTTATGATGCCCTATACAAAACCACAAAAACTGCGGCACTTGAACAAAATGAAAAAAACAAGTTTCAATTAAAAGGCCGTTACAAATCATCAAGCGGTGATGGGATTCCTATTGGAGCTTTCAACGTTCCAAGAGGTTCGGTTGTTGTAACAGCTGGTGGGCGTGTGCTTGTGGAAGGGATTGATTATACAGTAAATTATCAACTGGGCCGTGTTCAAATTCTTGATGAGGCACTCAAAGCGTCCAATACACCTATTAATGTTTCGGTTGAAAACAATGCCGTTTTTGGACAACAAACGCGTCGTTTTACTGGTTTGAACGTGGAGCACCAGTTTAATGAAAACTTTGTTTTAGGCGCGACATTCATCAATTTGAATGAACGTCCGATAACACAAAAAGCCAATTACAATACAGAATCCATTAACAACTCGATATTTGGAATCAATGGGAACTATTCAACCGAAGTGCCATTCTTAACACGGTTGGTCAATAAGCTGCCCAATATCGATACCGATGTGCCTTCCAACCTGTCTGTAAGAGGTGAGTTTGCCTATTTAGCGCCGGGAGCACCAAAGGGCACTGATTTTCAAGGTGAAGCCACAGCGTATGTTGATGATTTTGAAGGCACACAAGGAGCCATTGACATATTGTCGCCTCAAGCATGGTTTTTATCAAGTAGGCCCAGACAATTAAACCTTACGCCCAATGAGGATGAGAACGGTCTTCAAAATGGATTTAATCGTGCCATGTTAAATTGGTATACGATTGATCCTATTTTCTACAGCAATCAACGTCCCAGCGATATTGGTGATGAAGACATCTCAAACCTGTACACACGGCGAGTTTTTATTGATGAAATCTTTCCACAAGTAGATATCGTACAAGGTCAGAGTACTGTTATCAACACTCTCGATCTGGCATATTATCCGACCGAAAGAGGCCCTTACAATTTTCAAACCACGGATATTACCCTTCCCCAGGGAACTTTGACCAACCCGAGTAATAGTTGGGCTGGAATATCCCGACAAATAACGTCAACCGATTTTGAACAGGCCAATGTAGAGTATATTGATTTTTGGGTGCAGGATCCATTTTTGGATAATCCATCAAATCCCGGTGGTAAACTGACAATAAATTTAGGTAACATTTCTGAAGATGTTTTAAAAGATGGGAAAAAGCAATATGAAAATGGTTTGCCTGAAAATGGAGATATCACAACCCTGTTACCGCCAACATCTTATGGCACTGTAGTACCACGAAATCAATCCTTGATTTACGCATTCTCAACGACAGGGGCAGATCGTACCAATCAGGATGTTGGTTATGATGGATATAATGATGAGGAAGAAGCTCTTTATTTTCCAAATGGTGCTAATTATGGACCAGATCCAGCTAATGATAACTACACGTATTTCCTGAATACAGAAGGTAATATATTCGATAGATACAAAAAATACAACGGATTGGAAGGTAACTCTCCAGACGTTTTCACAGAAACAAATAGAGGTTCTACCACACAGCCAGATGTTGAGGACATCAATCGTGACAACACGATGAACACCATTGACAGCTACTATGAATACGAAGTCAATATCACTCCTGCAACACTTAATGCCAATAATGTTAATATCAACGACATTAAAGTAAGAAATGTGGTGTTGCCTAATGGTCAGACACGAGAAGTCACTTGGTATCAGTTTAGACTACCTATTTCAGCGCCAACCAGGGCAGTTGGTGGTATTTCTGATATTCGTTCTGTACGTTTTGCCAGAATGTATCTAAAGGAATTTACCCAGTCCACAGTGCTGCGTTTTGCAACCTTGGATTTGGTGCGTAGTGATTGGAGACGTTATACACTAGATTTGGATAATGACCCGACCAACAACAGCAGCAATGCCGAATTTAGTGTCGGTGTGATTGGTTTACAAGAAAACGACGGCAATTATGTGTTGCCTCCAGGTGTTGAATTGGAGCAATTGAACAACAACAATAATATCGTCAGACAAAATGAACAATCGTTGGTTGTTGAGGTTTGTGATCTCGAATCAACGGATTCAAGAGGCGTTTTTAAAAATATTAGTGTAGACATGCGTCAATATAAAAAATTGCGAATGTTCATGCATGCTGAACCACAAGACAACGGAACGCTTCAGGATGGTGATTTAGTTGGTTTTATTAGAATGGGTAATGATTTTACTCAAAACTTCTATGAAATTGCCGTACCCTTAACAGTGTCTACGGGAAGTCTATCTCCTACAGTTGTTTGGCCAACTGAAAATGAAATTAATCTGGAATTGAGTATTCTGCAACAAATCAAATCCATTGGGATTAATAACGGGACGCTCACGAATATCAACCCAACAGTTTATAATGTAACTTCAGGTGGTGCCGAAGTGATTGGTCCCAATGAACCTTTTATGGTGGGGCAAACACGAGTTGCGATTAAAGGAAATCCAAATTTTGGAGAAATTAGGGTTTTGATGGTTGGGGTAAGGAGTAATGCTGCAAATAATGTGTGTGGTGAGGTATGGTTTAATGAGCTTCGATTGTCAGATTTGCAAAACGAAGGTGGTTGGGCAGCCGTTTTGAGTATGGACACTAACATTGCAGACTTTGCCAATATCAGCGCAACAGGAAGACGAAGCACGATTGGTTTTGGAACCATTGAACAAAGACCAAACGAACGCAGCCGTGAAGATGTCAAACAATATGATGTAGTAACCAATGTAAATTTAGGACAACTATTACCAAAAAAATGGGGTATTCAAATTCCTTTTAATTATGGTCAGGGTGAGGAAAGCATTACACCAGAATATGATGAGTTTTACCGCGATATCAAACTTCAAACGCAATTGGATAATACCACAAACCAAGATTCCATCCTGAAAGTCAACGAAAATTATACCAGACGCCAAAGCATCAATTTTATTGGGGTTCGTAAGATCAGGACTGGTGATGCCAAACCTCGTTTTTATGATGTGGAGAATCTTACTTTTAATTATTCTTACAATAAGATAGATCACCGCGATTTTGAGATTGAAAACTCCTTGGATCAAAAAGTAAGGACTGGTGTCAATTACTTATATAGTTTTGCTCCAAAGGTGATTGAGCCTTTCAAGAAAAATGATTCCATCTTCATGAATAGATATTGGAAAATTCTCAAAGACTTCAACTTCAATCCAATCCCAACAAGTTTTGCCGTCAACACAGATATTTTAAGACAGTTCAATAAGCAAAAGTTTAGGGAAGTCGATTTAGCGGGAGATAATATAGGTTTAGAGGAACTTTTTAGGAGAAATTACCGGTTTGATTTTCAATATGCATTGAATTACAATATTACCAATGCTTTGAGTTTTAATTTTACAGCAGCCAACAGCAATATTGTCAGGAATTATTTTGTAAATGATTTGATCAATGGACGTCAAGACCCCAATCTTGATGTCTGGGATGGTTTCTTAGATTTTGGGGATCCAAACATTCAAAACCAACAATTGCAACTCAATTATGAACTTCCAATATATAAGATCCCAACTTTTAGTTTTTTAAGGGCTACATATTCCTATACTGGCGATTTTCAATGGCAAAAAGGATCTGATTTAAATAACAATTTACCTATTACAAATGTAGAAACGAATGTTACTACAGTTTATAATTTGGGGAATTCCATTCAAAATGCGAATACTCATATGATCAATTCTTCTTTGAATATGGAGACGCTTTACAAGTATGTTGGGCTTGCACGAAAGAACCTGAAAGGCAATATTGCAGCTCCTGCAAGACGTTCGGCAGTACCAGTAGGATTGGATGGTAGGGAGGACGGCAAAAAAGCAGACATTAAAGCGGAAGAAAATAAATCTGGAAATGCTGATCCTCAAGCTCAAAAACCAGACAGTAATGTAGGTGCAAAAGCATACAATACAGCTGTGGATATCCTAACAATGGTAAAACGTATTCAAATCAATTACACCGAAAACAACGGAACATTTTTACCAGGTTACTTACAGACCCCTGGATTTATTGGAACCCTAAAACCAACTTTAGGTTACACCTTTGGTGGTCAAAGTGACATTCGCGATATGGTAGCTCGAAACGGATGGTTGACCGTTTACCCAGACTTTAATGAGCAATATACAGAGGTAACGAGCCGAATTTTAGATGTATCAGCAAATCTTGAGCCGCTAAAGGACCTAAAAATCGATTTGATAGGAAACCGTACCTACGCAGAGAATTTAACAGAAAACTTTAATACCACAGATACTGATGGTAATGGATTAAGCGATACATACAACTCATTGATCCGCAATAGTTTTGGTAATTTTAATATTTCGACAGCGCTAATTAAGACAGCTTTTAGCCAAAGTGATGAAATACGGTCTGTGGCATTTGAGGATTTTAGATCTAACCGTTTTGTGGTGGCTAATCGATTGGCACGCGAATTTTATGGCAATAGCAATTATGGGGTCGATGCGGAAGGCTATCCGTTAGGATTCGGTAAAAACAGTCAACGCGTATTATTACCGGCATTTGTGGCTGCATACCAAGGTTCGGATCCCGATAAGGTAAATCTTGGTGCATTTAGAGATATTCCAATTCCAAACTGGCAATTAAAATATACAGGCTTTATGCGAATGGCTTGGTTTAAAAAGAATTTCAAACGGTTCTCATTGACCCATGGATATAGGTCGAGATACACCATTAATCAATTCAGGACCAATTTAGATTTTAACCCTGCAAACCCATCGTTGGCTTACGAAGATCAAAATCAGAACACATTGGACCAATCGGGTAATTTCAAGAATCAAAACTTATTTAGCAACATCAATCTCGAAGAGCAATTTAGCCCGTTGGTCAGAATTGATTTTGAAATGAAAAATTCTGTGAAGATTTTAACTGAAATTAAGAGAGATAGAATTTTATCCTTAAGTTTCGACAATAATTTAATGACCGAAATTCAAGGCCAGGAATATATTATAGGTTTGGGCTATCGCATTAAAGACGTTAGGATTCGAGCCAAGATGGCTGGTCCAAACCAAATTATCAAAAGCGATCTAAATATGTCTGCCGATGTATCCATGAGGGACAACAAAACTATCGTCAGGTATTTAGATTTAGAAAACAACCAAGTGACTTCTGGCCAAACTATTTGGGGTGTAAAGTACAGGGCAGATTATGCCTTTAGTAAGAGTCTTACCGGTATTTTTTATTTTGATTATACCTTTTCGGAATATGCAATATCAACTGCTTTCCCACAAACCACCATCCGATCTGGGATAACTTTAAGGTATAATTTTGGAAATTAATCTTGAATTAAAAGCTTTTAAAAAGTACATTTGTCAGAATAAAAATTTATATAAAAATGAATATACCATCCAATTTAAAATATACCAAAGACCATGAGTGGGTAAGCCTTGAAGGCGATATTGCAACCATCGGCGTTACAGATTTTGCTCAAGGGGAATTAGGGGACATCGTTTATGTGGAAGTAGAAACAGTCGGTGAAACCATTGAAGCCGAAGAAATATTTGGTACCGTAGAAGCAGTTAAAACGGTTTCTGATTTGTTTTTGCCAATTTCTGGTGAAATAATTGAGTTCAATTCAGCGCTAGAGGATGAACCTGAAAAGGTGAATTCAGATCCTTATGGTGATGGATGGATGATAAAGGTAAAGTGTTCAGACCTTTCCCAGATGAATCAATTATTGTCAGCTGAAGATTATAAACAGTTGATTGGTGCATAAACAAATTGCCTTAATACTTGCCATTGGTTATACCTTATCACTAACGCTATTAAGTTTAATAAGTTTAAATGGACTCCCGGAATTGGGTTCGTCATTTGATGATAAAATTTATCATCTTATAGCATACATGTTAATGACTTTATTATGGTTCAATGTCTTAAGAACAACCTCCGCCAAATTTAAAATTTTGTATTCTGCCATAATCTCAATAGGTTACGGCATAATTATTGAGGTGTTTCAAGCATTGTTTACCACCAGCAGAAACGAAGACATTGAGGATGTTATTGCCAATAGTATAGGAGTTATATTGGGAGTGGTAATCATCATCATGTATAGAAAGATAAAGTTAAAATAAAACAATCGTTTGCTTATTTAACAATTAATTGGTTAATTTAGCATTCCTTAAAACCACTTTAGATATGGAACCGAAAAAAAATCCGAAAGCAGATGTCAGCAGAAATAGCTCCATCTATTTTGCCGTTGGCCTTGCGTTAATGTTGCTCTTGACCAATTTGGCAATCAACTACAAAACCTATGACAAGGAAGCCATTGATATTGGGCAGTTGAATATGGATGATGAACTAGAAGAGGATATTCCTATCACTGAACAACAATTGACACCACCACCTCCACCACCTCCACCACCAGCAATCCCTGAAGAGATTGAGGTTGTAAAGGATGAGGTAGATGTAGAAGAAACAGTAATTAAATCTACAGAGACCAACCAAGAGGAAAAAATCGTAAAAGTTGAGGAAGTAAAAGTTAAGGAAGTAGAAGAAGATCTTGAGATTCCTTTTTCTGTTATTGAAAATGTACCTGTATTTCCAGGTTGCGAAAACCAAAAGAATAATGACGCAAAAAGACAATGCATGTCTGATAAAATTGCTGATTTCGTAAACAAAAAATTTAATACCGAATTAGCTGGAGAGTTAGGTCTTTCTGGAAGACAACGTATCAATGTGATGTTTAAGATTGACAAATCTGGTGATATCATTGGGGTACAAGCGAGAGCACCACATCCTGGTTTGGAAAAAGAAGCAAAACGCGTTATTGGATTGCTTCCTAAAATGCAACCAGGTAAACAAAGAGGCAAAGCTGTAACGGTTCCTTATTCATTGCCGATTTTATTCCAAGTTAACGACTAAAATTAGTTTTTAAATCATAAGAAGATCCCATCTGATATATTTTAGATGGGATTTTTCATTTTGGTACGTTTATTGAGAATCTTCTTTTAGATTAACACAATAAATGATAACTATTATGAAAAATCTCAAAAACATTCAAGATAATGCTAAAAATCACGAAGTAAAAGGTGAAATAGCTAAAAAGCAAGACGTTAATTTGAAAAGTAACTCATCATTGTATTTTCAAATTGGAGTGATATTATGTTTGTTGGCAACTTATGGTTTATTTGAAATGAAATTTAAGATGCAGTTGCCTGATTTTGCAAAAGAGTATCCAATTAATGATAATGACCCTTTCTATATGCCCGAAATTATTGTTGAGCAGAAAATCGTAGAAGAGAAGCAACCAGATAAGCGCGTTGTCATGCTTACAGATAAACCACCCATTGTAAAACCTGACGACTTTAAAATGCCAGAAGAAGTTGTGATTGTTACGCCCGATGACCATATTACCGAAACAAAAAAAGTGATAGACGTCGTTAAGCCAGATATCCCAGCCCCAACTGCACCTGCTTTACCTGAAGTTTTCAATATGAAAGATGTCGAAAGAGTTCCGGTCTTTCCAGGTTGCGAATCGGCTTCCAGCAATGCAGAACGTATGGCTTGTATGTCTGATAAATTGAGCAAACTCATACAGAAAAAATTTAATACCGATCTTGCTTCAGATTTGGGATTGTCTGGAGTTCAAAGAATCCAAGTGCAATTCAAAATTGACAGTAAAGGAAATGTGACAGACATAAAAACCCGTTCGCCTTATGCAAAATTGGAAAAAGAAGCAGAGCGTGTGATGAACTTGGTGCCAGTATTGACTCCTGGAATGCAGAGAAACACTCCTGTATCGGTTATCTATAATTTGCCTATAGCATTTAATGTTCGTTAAACGATCCTATCTTAACTATGTTAAAACCGTTATCTTTTCTGGATAACGGTTTTTTAATTTACTCATTTTGAAAAAAATGGTATCTTTCGACCGTTAAAAAGGTTGCTAACATCTTATGAAGAATCTCTTCCTATTCGTATTTATTTGTATTCCGTTTTATGGTTTTTCCCAAAACATTATAACATACGAAAAGCCTCCGGTTTTTCCTGGGTGTGAATCCGAGTCTTTCGAAAATCTTAAGACCTGTTTTAACAACCAACTCAATCAATATATTTTTGAAAATTTCAAAGTACCACAGATTGTCTCGGACGAGAATTTTAAAGGTGATGTCAAGGTGCTTTTTGAAGTTGATAGTGAGGGTAAGGTCAATGTTCTCTATGTTGATGCTGTATATGATGACTTAAAGGATGAAGTGCAACGCGTTTTTATTGAATTGCCAAAAATGCAGCCAGGAACCTACAACGGGAAACCAACCTATTTTCAATATTCTATCGGTATAAAAATCCCTTTGGTTAATCCAATTTCCATTCAAACCGAAGCCGAAGCAATTAAAGCGATCAAGCAGGTTGAAGATCTGAACGAAACTGTTTCTCAAGAATACGATAGCCTTAACAAAAGCATCGTCAAATACGAAGATTTGGAGTACAGCAGTCAGCTTAACATTCCTTTTACGCATCACTATTATGCGCGTTTTGACGGTGCAATGAATGGTTTGGGCACCAATAGCCATACGGCAGCGAAACCGTTTGTTTATGAAGAAGTGGCCGCATATTATGACTTTGAAGCAGAAAAAAAAGCACTGATCAAAGGTACAGATGCGTGGTGGTCCCGAAAATTGTGGGACGAACATTTGGTACAGGTCCAAGGAAAGGATTTCTGGTTTACCATCGATCCAGTTTTTGATCTACAACTTGGTAAAGATACCGAAGCCGATTTTAGCACTACGTATAACAATACTCGAGGTATTTTTGTGCAAGGAGGCCTAGGCAAGAAATTTAACTTTTCCACATCATTATTTGAGAGTCAAGGGCGATTTGCACAATATTATAATTTGTATGCAAGAAGTTTACAAACGGCAACCGATCCGGCAATTGTACCAGGACGCGGTGTTGCAAAAAATTTCAAGGACCAGGGCTTTGACTATCCTGTTGCTGAAGGGTATCTCTCATACGCACCAGCATCCTTCGTGAACATACAATTTGGTCATGGCAAGAATTTCATCGGCGAAGGTTATCGTTCGTTGTTGCAAAGCGATGTTTCAAGTCCGTATCCTTATATAAAATTAAATACCAAATTCTGGAAAATAAAGTACACCAATACTTGGACCTCGTTGAGAGATGTACGATCAGAAGTTACAGAGGATGGCGCCTTTAAAACAAAATACATTGCCAATCATTATTTAAGCTGGAATGTTTCCAAACGTTTGAACATCGGTTTGTTTGAGTCAGTTATGTGGACAAACTCCAATGACAGAGGGTTTGATTTAAATTATCTCAATCCCATTATATTTTACAGGGCTATTGAATTTGAGACTGGTCAAGATGCAGGTAATGCCATATTGGGCGCATCCGCAAAATACAAATGGAACAATAAAATCAATCTGTATGGACAATTTATCCTTGATGAGTTTTCGCTTGAAGACATCACAGGCGGCAATAAGAGTTGGAAGAACAAATTTGGATATCAACTCGGTGTAAAATATTTTGACGCCTTCAAAGTCGATAATCTCTTGCTACAGTTTGAGTACAACCAAGTACGGCCTTATACCTATTCGCATAACACTGTAGTTCTTAACTATGCTCACAACAATCAGCCAATGGCGCATCTTTGGGGCGCCAATTTTAAGGAAGCCATCCTCATAGCGCGCTATGATTATCGACGCTGGTTTGCCGATGCCAAGATTATTTTTGGAATGCGCGGTTTTGATTTTAACACAACTGAAGATTCCTTTAGTTATGGAGCTGATATTTATAGAAATTATAACGAAAGACCTTTTAACAATGGTGTTAAAATCGGACAAGGCAATAAGACCAATACCTTTAATGCCGAACTGCAAGGTGGCTACGTGGTTAATCCAGTAAGTCATTTAAAACTTTTTACAAACATCAGTTATAGAAACTTTAATCCCCAAGCCGAGACTGCCTCCACATTTAAGAGCAATACCGTATGGTTTAGTGTAGGTGTTCGTACAGATTTGTTTAATTGGTATATAGATAATTAGTGGTCTTTCCGTATCAAATAGGATGTATGTATTCGTAAAAGTATTTGACACGATTTAAACATAAAACTGTAACAAATGGTCGTAACAATTATTCTTCATTTGCATTGCTAAAAACCAATTTTCAAAGTATCTTTGCAGTCGCATTATAAAGCGACCAATTTTACCCTATTGAACACAACAGATTCATCTATTACAGTCACTTCTGTGATTTCCGATTTTAAGGAAATTACAAAGATGAGATTGTCTATCAGCGTTGTTTTTTCGTCCATTGCAGGTTATTTGCTCGGGACGGAAGTTGTGGAAATTTACACCTTAATTTTATTGGTTTTTGGCGGTTATTTTATGGTTGGAGCCTCAAACGCGTACAATCAGATCATTGAGCGCGATCTAGACGCCCTGATGGACCGTACCAAAAATAGGCCAGTACCAGCAGGTAGAATGTCTGTTAATACTGCCTTTGCAATTGCTGTGACCTTCACGCTGTTAGGGGTAGCGACCTTATATATCATTAATCCTCGTACGGCTATGTACGCTGCGATTTCGATATTTTTATACACATGTGTATATACGCCCTTAAAAACAAAGACACCATTGTCAGTTTTCGTTGGAGCCATTCCTGGCGCCATTCCGTTTATGTTGGGTTGGGTTGCAGCCCGCAATGATTTTGGTATAGAGCCAGGTACACTATTTGCAATTCAGTTCTTTTGGCAGTTTCCGCATTTTTGGGCGATAGGTTGGTTTTTATTTGAAGATTATCAGAAAGGTGGGTTTTTTATGTTGCCCACAGGGAAAAGGGATAAAGGCACTGCTGTTCAGGTAATATTATATACCATTTGGACCATATTGGTTTCCTTAATTCCTGTACTTGGATTTACAGGAGATCTGAAATTGTCAATCGTGGCGGCCATTATTGTATTTGCTCTAGGATTGGTTATGTTGTATTATGCCCTCCAGCTTTTCAAACAAAGGACATCACAAGCCGCAAAACAATTAATGTTGGCAAGTGTTATTTATATCACCTTGCTACAAATAGTCTACGTGGCAGATAAATTTATAAGATAATGGATTTAACAGAAGGAACTTTTGAAGAAAAGAACAATAGGGCAAAAAAAATGATGCTCTGGTTCGGCATCATCTCTTTGATTATGTCATTTATGGGATGGACAAGTGCTTTTATCGTAAGCAGTAGCCGTGAAGATTGGCTAAAGGATTTCCTATTGCCTAAAGAATTTTTGATAAGTACAGTATTTATCGTCATCAGTAGTTTTACTTTTATTTTGGCCAAGCGCGCCTTAAAAGCAAATAATAGGCAGATGACAACAGTTTGGCTTTTATCAACTTTGGTTCTAGGTGTCATTTTTATTCTCAACCAGTTTTTAGGCTTTCAACGCATCATTGATATGGGTTATAATTTTACAGGACCAACTAGCAATGTGACCATGTCTTATATTTATTTGATAGCGATGGTCCATATTTTACACGTAGTTGCTGGTTTGATTTGCCTTTTGGTCGTAATTTATAATCATTTTAAACAAAAGTACAATCCAACGAATATGCTTGGTTTTGAACTCGCAGCAACATTCTGGCATTTTATTGATATCTTGTGGGTATACCTGTTTTTGTTTTTATATTTTATTAGATAAATAAAATGATTATTTTTGTGCAACTTTTAATTTTTTCTTAATACTAATCGCTAAATATGGATACTACAGTTGTAAATACTGATGCGGAAAACAAAGTTTGGGGTGGAGGGAATGAACCTCTAAGGGCAAGCTATGGTAAATTGATGATGTGGTTTTTTATCGTTTCCGATGCTTTGACCTTCTCTGGATTTTTGGCGGCATATGGTTTTTCAAGATTTAAATTCATAGATTCTTGGCCTATAGCGGATGAGGTGTTTACGCACGTTCCCTTTTTACATGGGCAAGAGCATCCAATGATTTATGTGGCGTTCATGACCTTTGTTTTGATCATGTCATCGGTAACAATGGTACTTGCTGTTGATGCAGGACATCATATGAACAAAGCAAAAGTTACTTTTTATATGTTCCTGACAATTATTGGAGGAGCTATCTTTGTTGGCTCACAAGCCTGGGAATGGGCAACTTTTATTAAAGGTGATTATGGCGCTATTCAGACCAAAGGAGGAAACATTCTTCAATTTGTCAATACCGAAGGTGAAAGGGTGGCATTAGGGGATTTTGTCATGACAGGAGCACACGATCGTGTGCACCATGAAAGAAAAAATGGGATATGGTTTACAGATGAAGGTACACTCCCTACATACACATTGCAGGAGGTAGTAGCAAGTTTTGAATCAAATCCGGATCTGTTGATTAGAACTCAAATACTTACAAAAGAAGGCGAAAAAACTATTTTGTCTCGAGACGAATCCTTAAAGCAGCTCAAAACCAATGGGAAATCCGTTGTAGAAGGTGCCAATCTTCATGTTAATGAGTACGGTGCCTCTTTATTTGCTGACTTTTTCTTTTTTATTACAGGATTCCATGGATTTCACGTATTATCTGGAGTTATTATCAATATCATCATTTTCTTCAATGTCATTTTGGGAACCTATGAACGTAGGGGAAGTTATGAAATGGTCGAAAAAGTCGGATTATATTGGCACTTTGTAGATTTGGTTTGGGTATTTGTATTCACATTTTTCTACTTGGTATAAACGATTTAATTATATTAAAAAATGGCACACGCACACAACTTATCGATATTTAGAGGCACTATTAAATTTAAATCAAACACCCAAAAGATTTGGGGTGTATTGATTTTGTTGACTATTATAACTGCAGTTGAGGTGGTTTTAGGTATTTATAAGCCTCAATCATTGATGGGCCAAGTTTTGGGAATGAAAGCTCTTAACTGGATTTTTATCATTCTTACAGTAGTTAAGGCCTATTATATTACCTGGGATTTCATGCACATGAGGGATGAAACAGCTAGCTTGCGACGAATGGTCGTATGGACAGCCGTTTTTTTAATCGCATATTTGGTTTTCATACTTTTACAAGAAGGGGGATACATCGAAAGCGTCTATACTTCAGGTTTTGTGAAAAAAGATTTTTAGATCAAAACTATTAGTTAAAAACATCACAAAAGGCGGTTATTTAAACCGTCTTTTTTATTTTTGCACCATGGAAAAAAAGTTAGTTAAACGCAATCTCATATTGGGAATTCTTTTTTTCCTCCCGGTCATTTTCCTCTTGTTTTTGTATCCAGCACAACATAATTACAACGCACTCGAAGTCGTGAATGAAAATGTCATGGAATTAAACGGATTTGTGGCTGATACTGAAGATGAAATTTTGCTAGCAGACCATATAACGGTATTGGGATTTCTAGGTAAAGAACCTTTGTCAAATGCCATTGCAGCTTCCAATTTAAAGGAGTTGGTCTACGATAAGTTCAAGGGATTTAAAAAATTTCAAGTCGTAATGGTTGTGCCAAACGGAACTGATGATGATATAGTTAATCTAAAGAAAGAGATTAATTCTTATGAAGATTTAAAATATTGGCATTTTGTATTTGCGGAAGATGAAACCATCAATAGGCTCTACAATAGTTTAAATACAACTGCCCAGCTCGATCGCAATTTGGCAACCCAAAGTGTTTTTATAATTGATAAAGAACGCAACCAAAGAGGGCGTATGGATGATCGATCAGATAATGAAGTGTCTGCATCAAAGCCTATTAGTCCTTTGATTTCATATGACTGTATTGAAGTAGCCGAGATCAAAAACAAAATGAGTGAAGATGTCCGTATTCTTTTTACGGAATACCGACAAAAACGTAAGGGCAAATTTGACTCTTCATCGAGAAGGGCTGACGATTTAAAAGGGTACAATGAGCAATAAAACAAATTATTCATACATAGGAATCGCCTTGACCATTTTGGTATTCGGAATTATTTTTGTCCCAAGAATCGTGGACAGGGTAAAAGACCAATCAATAGTGGAGAATGACCGCTTAAACGTTAAAACCGGTCAAGACACCAAAGTAGCGAGTGATTTGGCCTTTTTAGAGATCAATGGAGAACGCAAAAAGGTCCCGTCCTTCAGTTTTACCAATCAAAACGGAGAAACGATCACCAATAACGATTACAATGACAAGGTCTATATTGTTGAATTCTTTTTTACGACCTGCCCGACCATATGCCCACGAATGAGTGCCAATTTGGTGCAAATCCAGAATGCGTTCAGCGAATTTGAAAACTTTGGTGTCGCCTCATTCACCATAAACCCAGAGTACGATACACCTGAAGTCCTAAAATCATATGCAGAACAATATGGCATTACAAACCCCAACTGGCATTTATTGACAGGAAGTGAATCCATGATTTATAAACTTGCTAATGAAGGATTCAATCTTTATACAGCAAAAGAAAGCGAAGCCGAAGGTGGTTTTGAGCATTCTGGCAATTTTGCCTTGATTGACAAAAATGGATTTATCCGATCACGAAAAGATAGTTCAGGAAATCCAATGATCTATTACAACGGAATGATTTCAGAAAGCGAACAGACCGATGAAGATGGACAATCGCAAGAGATAAGTATATTAAAAGAAGACATTGAAAAACTATTAAAAGAATAATGAAATCAGTAAACGAGGTCCAGGATGATAAAAAGTATAATAAGTGGATTGTTGCCCTTTCCATTATTATACCATTGGCTGTGGCAGGCTTATTTGGAGTTAATTTAAGGGATTTAGGCGTTAATGTAGAACCGCTGACATTTTTACCTCCCATTTATGCCACTATAAATGGGCTAACAGCCATTATCTTGATGTTAGCTTTTTGGGCCATCAAGAATAAAAAAATTGTATTGCATGAAAATTTAATGACAACAGCAGTAGGCTGTTCTGCGGTTTTTTTAGTTATGTACGTCGCCTATCACATGACGAGCAATTCCACTCCATTTGGAGGAGAAGGTTTCGTTAGATATGTCTACTATTTCATTTTAATAACTCACATACTTTTGTCCATCATCATCATTCCCTTTGTCTTGATAACCTATGCTAGGGCAATTACAAACAATTTTGAACGCCATAAAAAAATAGCGCGAATCACATTCCCAATGTGGTTGTATGTAACGGTTACTGGAGTTGTTGTTTATTTGATGATTTCACCCTATTATATATAATATGAGACAGAAAGTTTTCTTTATTATTTTCTCTTTGTTCTTTTTTCTGGAAACAAATGCACAGTGTGCAATGTGCCGGGCAGTTTTGGAAAGTGAAGAAGGACAATCTACAGCGATAGGAGTGAATAATGGCATTGTGTATTTAATGTCGATACCTTATATTTTGGTGGGAGGTTTGGGATTTTTGATTTATTGGAAGTATTTCAGAAAGGGATCGGTTTAATTTTTCATAAACCAAGTAACATTTTTGTGTTTAGTTAGTCTAACATACGTCAGAAGAAAACACATGAAATAACACTCATGGTTTAAAAGTTTTACAATTTATTTGTAACACTTTTAGAATTGCAAAGACCTATCACTTGTATGAAAAAATTTCTCATTTTATGTCTTGTTTTAACAGGATTATCTACACAAAGTCAAGTAAAAAAATGGACCTTAAAAGAATGTGTCGCCTATGCCCTTGAAAATAATATTTCAGTTAGGCAAAGTGAATTGGACGTTCAACTAACAGATGTGGAAAAATTGATTGCAGTAGGTGGTTTTTTACCCGATATCAATTTGAGTAGCCGTGCTTTTGAAAGTACCGGATTAAGTTTTAATCCTATAACCAACCAGCCCCAGTCAAACACAGTTTTATCGGTCACGGGAGGAGTCAGTATTGGATATACACTTTTTAATGGCTTACGAAACTTTAAGGAAGTACAACGTGCCAAAATATCTAAAATGGCCGCTCAATTTAGGCTGACTAAAATGAAGGATGATATTTCCTTGTTTGTTGCCAATAACTATTTGCAGGTAATTCTAAATAAGGCCAATCTTGAAGTATTGAAATCTCAAAATGAAGTGACATTGCAACAGCTTCAAAGAACACAAGATTTGGTGGATGCAGGCGTATTGCCACAAGGTGATGTATTGGA
>JBGSXJ010000190.1:0-1965 GCA_041751535.1 Aquaticitalea sp. | reverse complement strand
CTGCTGCATGGTATCTATTGCAACTCCTACCATAATTAGTAGCGATGTGCCACCAAAGAACAATGCCCATCCTTGTTGTGTACCCATAAGTTGAACTACGAATGCTGGGAACACAGCTATCAGAGCTAAAAATATAGAACCCGGTAAGGTTATTTGTGACATTATTTTATCTAAATATTCTGAAGTTTCTGTTCCTGGCCTAATGCCTGGAATGAAACCACCACTTCGCTTTAAATCGTCTGCCATCTTATTGGTAGGTACCGTAATTGCAGTATAAAAATATGTGAATATAATTATCAATAAAGCAAATACAATATTATACCAAAGACCAAAAATATTAGAAAACTCAGCTTGCATCCATTGACCTGTATCGCTTGTACCAAATGACTGTCCAATTAAACTTGGAACAAACATGATGGCTTGAGCAAAGATGATTGGCATAACGCCAGAGGCGTTCAATTTCAACGGCAAAAACTGACGTGATCCGAAAACATTCTTCTCATATCCACCAGAAGCTGTACGTCTAGCATATTGAACTGCAATCTTGCGAACTGCCATTACCAACATAACTGAAGCTAGAATAATCAACATCCAAATAACCAATTCTATTAATACCATCATAAGTCCGCCATTTCCTCCACCACTCAATCTTGATGCGTAGTTTTGAATAAATGCTGACGGCATATTTGCAATGATACCAACCATGATTAATAATGAAATACCATTACCGATACCTTTGTCGGTGATTTTCTCTCCCAACCACATTGCAAACACACATCCTGTTACCAAAATGATTACAGAAGATACGTAGAATGTAGTGCCAGTTCCCAGTAAAAATGCAGACTGTGGTATTCCCAAAGCTGGTAAACTTGCCAAATAACCTGGCGCCTGAACCAAACAAATACCAATCGTTAACCAACGCGTAATCTGGTTGATTTTCTTACGACCACTTTCTCCATCTTTTTGTAATTTCTGAAGATAAGGAATTGCTATTCCCATCAACTGAACTACGATAGATGCGGATATGTATGGCATAATACCTAAAGCAAAAACCGAAGCATTTGCAAAAGCTCCACCAGTAAAGGCATTAAGCAAGCCCAAGATTCCTTGGTCTGTACTATCTTGCAAACCTCCTAATTGTGCTGCATCAATACCTGGTAAAACTACTTGGGCACCAAAACGATATACCAAAAGAAGACCAAGGGTCAACATGATCCTATCTTTTAGTTCCGTTATTTTCCAAACATTTTTTAAAGTCTCTATAAATTTCATACTCTAAACAGTCTTATAAAGTTACGGCTTCTCCTCCTGCGGCTTCTATAGCAGCTTTTGCTGAAGCGGTAAATTTATGAGCAGTGACTTTTAATTTTGATTTCAACTCACCACGACCTAATATTTTTACTATTTCGTTTTTTGTTGCCAATCCTAATTCCATTAAGGTATTAAAATCTACTGTGTCTTTTATTTTTTTGTCATCGACCAACTGTTGTAATTTATCAAGATTGATGCCTTGATATTCAACGCGGTTAATATTTGTAAATCCAAATTTAGGCACACGACGTTGAAGTGGCATTTGACCACCTTCAAAACCTACCTTTTTAGAATATCCAGAACGCGATTTAGCTCCTTTGTGACCACGAGTTGCGGTACCACCTTTACCAGAACCTTGTCCTCTACCTATTCTTTTTCCTTGATTTTTTACTGACCCTTCAGCCGGTTTTAAATTACTTAAATCCATTACTTGTGCTGTATTATTTTGTTTCTTCTACAGAAACTAAATGTTGAACTTTATTGATCATTCCAAGAATGCTTGGTGTGTTATCATGCACAACTGACTGGTTCATTTTACGTAAACCTAAAGACTCTAATGTCCTTTTTTGTGTTGAAGTGCGTTTGATATCACTTTTTACTTTTGTTACTTTAATCTTTGCCATTATCCTATAGATTAACCGTTAAATACTTTTT
>JBGSXJ010000189.1:0-5462 GCA_041751535.1 Aquaticitalea sp. | reverse complement strand
ATCAGATGCTTTGATGTCCTTGGTGTCGTGACCAACATCAGCGATGTTCTGCTGAATAGTTTTTAGGTTGGTTTTACTTTCATCAAAAATCAACTTCAATTCATGAGTTTCCAAGTTCCAAACGGCCGATTTAACGCCTTTAGATTTAATCGCTGCCTTTTCAATGCGTTCCTTACACATCATACATACGCCATCGACTTCTATAGACGCCTTGGCATTTTTGTTTTGTGAAAAGCTTACTGTTGTGATTAATAATACAAAAGTTACTAAAATATTTTTCATTTTTTTTTGATTTAAAATTATTATTTTGATTTATAATGTCTTTCCTCAATAGGATTTTAAATGGGATTACTCAATCTTAAATCGCAATCCCGCGTAATACATACTTCCAAAAATTGGACCATAAACAAAGGTCGTATCAAAATTCGCCCCAAATGGGTCGTCTGCTCCCAAAATAGGGTTGTCTTGAGTAACATTTGTGATGTTTTCACCTCCTAAATATACTTCAAATTTATCAGAAAACACTCTTGTGATTTGAGCATTGAGAGTTCCTACCGTAGGCGAATACTCGGGCAATTGATATTGCACAGGATTGCTTGTCGTAGACGAAAATCGCTGTTCGCCCAACCAATTATAGGTGGCATCAAATTTCCATTGCGATGCATTCGGCTGCAAGATTGTTTCATAAGAAGCGTTGGCAAACAATCGGTGTTTTGGTGTCAATGGCCTTTCGAGTTTTCCTGAATTGTATTGTGTTTTAACGTCATAATATTTATAAGCCGTTCTAATATCAAATCTTTCAAAAAGGTTGTAATTGAATTCTACCTGAAAACTATTGGCATAGCTTTCACCTTCAAGATTATAGAAACTGATCTGCTGCGGATTCTCATAATCGACCACTACCTGATTCTGAAAATCGGTGATGTAATAGTCAAAAGTTACATCGGCCTTTTTTCCGAAGAGATTGAATCCCTGTAAAAATGACACACCATAATTCCAAGCAATTTCAGGATCCAATCCAAAAATCTCTCCACCAGCATTTACAATATTGATGCTTCTTGAAGTTGCAAAAATAGATTGATTTTCCGCAAAAATATTAGCGC
The DNA here is from genome assembly GCA_041751535.1 of Aquaticitalea sp. GTDB lineage: Bacteria > Bacteroidota > Bacteroidia > Flavobacteriales > Flavobacteriaceae > JBPOFM01. The sequence goes on along the minus strand of JBGSXJ010000189.1, from coordinate 4,359 downwards.
TGCGTATACCGCGACCAAAAGATGCCCTTAAAGCCGATTTTTCCCATGGTGTATAACGTGCATGAACCCTTGGAGTTATGAAGGTTCCCAGTAAATTATGTCTATCAACACGCACTCCAGCAGTTAAATTGAGTTTCTCCAAAGTATCATAATTGTATTCAAAAAAGGCTCCGATGGAATTTTCGGTACGCTCAAAGTCGGTAGTGTTTACCAATTCGTCGTAATGGTCATAGGTATAATTCAAGCCTGTTTTAATCTTATGTCTTGAATCACTTATGATCGAATTGTAAATAGCACTTGCATAAACACTGTTGTGCAAAATATCATATTGGTTAAAACCAAAGTATGATTCTTGATTGTGACGACTAAATGCCGCCTGAACCCCAAAACTTCTCCAAGGAATTTCGGTATTTACAAATCCTGTTTTAACAGACGCATCAAATCGCTGCGTCAAGATTTCACTTCCCCAAGCATTGGTGGTAAATTTATCAGTATCTGGATTAAAAGCCACTTGGCCTGTTTGTTTGGCATCATTTAAATATCGAAAATTGATAAAACTCACAAATCCCTTTTCAGGATCGGTATACTGCCAACGATTCATAACATTGATTTGTTGTTGCAGTGGTCCATCCAAGAATGAGTCATCATTCATGTCAAATTTCATGTCGCGAATATTACCGTGCAAGTACAATCCTGTACTCCATTTATCGGTGACCTTCGTATTCAAATGCGTGTTGAGTTCATAGCGTCCATTTTGCGAACCATAGGCATTGACAAATAATTTGGCATCGGTTGTAGGTTTCACCAATTCGGTATTGATCTGCCCTGCAATGCTTTCAAATCCGTTGACGACGCTTCCGGCTCCTTTTGTGATTTGGATACTCTCTACCCAAGTCCCTGGCGTAAAACTCAATCCATAGGCCTGTGAGGCACCCCGAATTGTTGGGATGTTTTCGGAAGTTATCAAAATATAAGGACTCGTCAAACCCAACATTTTTATTTGACGCGTACCAGTGACGGCATCGGCAAAATTAACATCGATGGACGGATTGGTTTCAAAACTTTCCGACAGGTTACAACAAGCGGCTTTTAGCAATTCAGCACTACTCACAATCATCACATTTTGTGCCTGCAAATACGATTTCGATGTCGCTTGCTTACGAGATGAGATGGTAACCTCATCCAATTCGCTTGTCGGCTGAAGAAAGTGACGTATCGGTTTGGGTTCTGTAATCGTTAAAGTATCGGTTTTGAATCCCACATAACTGATGACCAATTTGGTATATTCAGGTTTATAGGTAATTGAGAATTTCCCATCAATGTCAGTCACAATTCCAACGCTGGTATCCAACCAGAACACGTTGGCTCCAGGCAATCCAATCGGTTTATTTTCAGCATTCGCTTCCATGATCACTCCCGTAATTTTTTCTTGTGAAAAAAGAAATGTTGGCAGCACTATTAATATATATAGTATGTTCTTCATTAGTTGTAAAGGTTTATCAGCATGATAATCGCCATAAAGATCATGATGCTATTTTCTATAAATGTTGCTTTGTTCATAGGTGGTTTTAAAGCCGCACCGAGGCATGTACATTGAATTGATTTCTTGTCCAACAATGTTTTGGCAACACCAAATATTGTTATTCCCAACGATCAGTCTGGCAATCATTGCAATGTTAATTTCAAATCGCATTAAGGACATCAATCCCAAAGCTGTTTCAATAAACAGATATAATTGACCATAACCTGGAACTGCTTTCGCGAGTGGATCATACGTTTGGAAACTTTCCGGAAATCCTTTCAATTGTGAAATTTTATATTAATAAAGTAAATTTTCAAGTCTCATGATCTCTAAAACATCAAATTGGAATTGTTTAACCAATTGACAATTGCAGTTTTAAGACGCAATGTTCAGAGTAATGGAAATGAAACAAGGACATGCCCATGGGAGTACCACAGGGCTGACCCCGATAGGTATCGGGAATTATATAAAATATCAAATTAAATAAGACTCGTCGAGCTTGAAGAGTTGCCTGACGATAATGGGTGGTGGGTAGTCGTTTACTGAACGTGGTTGTTTTTCGGTAACTTCAAAAAGTGCTTGATAGTTATAGACGAACAAAGACGCAAATAACTGTGGACTCATCGGCAATTTTTCGGATCTGAGTTGAAGTTCATCCTGACCTGCTACTAGTTGCTGTTCATCTGCACAACAGTCTATTTTGATGATAGAGCAGTCATTGGTGGAAGGCATTTGCATTTCCATACCGCAGCAACCTTTTGATTTTTTGAAAGCAGAAGTTTCGACCAATGTATTGCCACAATAATGCATGTCAATGGTAAAAGACATGGTAGAAAATAACACCACGACTGCCATAAAAAAAGAGACACTTTTATGTAAGAATAATTTCATGCTTTACAAAAGTAAGAATTTTTGAGTGATTGCGTTTTTCTTTAACAGAAATTTGATTTCTAAAATACCTGATGAAGATTTTTTTAGTAGCTTTTGAAGCTGAATAAAGTCTTTCTAAACCTGATTAGGTAGAACTATTTATTCGAATTGCTATTGATTTTTGCAAACTTGCTTGAGTAAATATGAATTATATTATTTATCTTGTAGAACAAATTCTTACCGATGGCAAAAAAATTTATGTATTTAACTAGATTTAGACAAATAGGAATCGCTGCGCTGGCATCCGCGCTCATCATAGTGTTCGCCATCGCTTGTAAGGCTAAAAATACAGTCAATGGCTATGTCTCCCTACCCGAAGCTCAAAAAAAAGATAGCCTTGCCTCGATAGCAGCGTTTAAGGATGTCTATGCGGTATTGATGCACCCAAGGTGTATGAACTGTCATCCTTCCGGTGATATTCCATTGCAAGGTGATGATAGTCAAATTCACACTATGCTACCGCAACGCGGACCCGATGGAAAAGGTATTGCGACTATGAAATGTGCAACCTGTCATGCCGACAAAGGTGTTCCTGGAGAAAACACACCTCCCGGGAATCCAAGTTGGCACTTACCTCCTGCCGATATGAAAATGGTATTCCAAGGGAAATCAGCGCGTGAGTTAGCGTTGCAATTGGTAAATCCTGATAAAAATGGACATAAAGATATGCAAGCCTTAAGAGAGCATGCATTAGATACGTTGGTCAAAAGTGGTTGGAATATGGGCGGCAACCGTGAATCACCCCCATTAACTTATGAAGAATTTAAAGAAGTTTGGTACGCTTGGATTGACAACGGTGCGTATGCCCCAAATAAGTAAAGTTAATAATATACAAAATCAAATGCTATGGCACTATACACTATAAACGTCAATGGAACATCACACCAAGTGGATGTGGACCCTGATACTCCTATTTTATGGGTATTAAGGGATAATCTACGATTGTTAGGTACCAAATACGGTTGTGGCATCGCTCATTGCGGCGTCTGCACCATACATCTAGATGGTGATGCCATCAGGTCTTGTGCCTACCCAATCAGCGAAATTAAAAGTAAAAAAATTGTGACTATTGAAGGCCTGTCTGAAACGGGTGACCATCCAGTCCAAAAAGCCTGGTTAGAACACGATGTACCACAATGTGGCTATTGTCAAGCTGGTCAAATCATGACCGCTTCATCGCTATTAGCTCAAAATCCAAATCCATCGGACGATGAGATACGACGCGCCATGAACGGTAACTTATGCAGATGTGCTTCCTATACCAGAATTAACCGCGCGATAAGAACCGCATCCAAAGACATGTAATCATGACAAAAGTAAAAACACATTTAAATAGACGCTCTTTTTTAAAAATAGGCACCGCTGGAGGTGCCGGACTTCTGCTGCAATTTAGTTGGTTTTCAGGTTTGGCCATGGAAAACCCAAAACTGGAAGGTGCTTATGAATTGAATGGCTATATAAAAATCGCAACCGACGGAACCGTCACCATAGCGTCGCCAAACCCAGAAATTGGGCAAAACGTGAAGACCTCGATGCCAATGATTGTAGCCGAAGAATTGGATGTCAATTGGAAAAATGTCGTCGTCGTACAAGCACCTTTAAATACGGAAATTTTTACGAGGCAATTGGCAGGTGGAAGTCAGTCCATTAACCAAAGCTGGAATGCACTACGAATGGCAGGCGCTACGGCAAGGCACATGTTAGTGGAAGCTGCTGCAACTGCTTGGAAGGTTTCTGCTTCAGACATTGATGTGACAGCGGGCGTAATGACGCATCGTACAAGTGGCAAAACAGCTACCTTCGGAGACATGGCTTCTGCAGCTTCAAAAATTAAGGTGCCAAAAGAAGTGCAAGTCAAGAATATAAAAGACTTCAAAATCATTAGAAATTCCCAGAAAAATGTGGAT
>JBGSXJ010000188.1:0-7698 GCA_041751535.1 Aquaticitalea sp. | reverse complement strand
TAAATATAAAAAGGATATTTATTAAAAAATATAATATTTGTTGAAGCACATAATTAGTCGTTATAATACACAAAACCAGTAATTTAGTGGCTATTTCATGCCGAGGACTCTTGACACAAATTATCCAACCGCCAAATAACTTTAAAGACCAGTTTTCTGAATTAATAATGTTGTGCGATTAGCTTTAAATCGATGAATTTTTAAGTATTAATCCTCAGCATATATTCAAAAAGCTCAAACTATTGTTTGGGCACTTTTTTATTTATAAAAAGATATATGATTAACCATTAAATTCAATGCCCTTATGCGCACCATCACAAAACGGTTTGTTGGAAGAAGCGCCACACCTGCAAAACGTTGTGATTCGCCCACGAGATTCTGTTTTTCCATCGGCATGCGTAACATTTAGATTGCCATGAACCACTAACGGCCCATTTTGGCGTACTTCAATTTTTGTTTCTTCTATAATTGGTTGTTCCATAGTTGATTGTTTTTCAGTATTCCTATAATGACTCAAAGCTCCAGAAGGACATTCGTTCACCTGATTGATAAGTGCTTCCGTAGAAGCAGCCTCAATTTTAATCCAAGGCTTTTCCTTTGGTTTAAAAACCTCTCCGAGTCCTTTCACGCAAATGCCAGAATGAATGCAAACATCCGGTTTCCATACAATCGTTACATCGCCATTCGAATATTCTCTTGTTTTACCCATGCCTCATTATTTTTAATAAAGATATAAAAAAGCGTTCGAAATTTAGTCTGTTTACAGCCGCCATTCCTAAACTTATAATTCTTATTTTTGTTGGAAACCGAAAAACATTCCACTTTGTCCAACTACAAATTAGGCCTTTCTTTTGCTTTAGAGCAAGATGAAAAAGATGAATTATCCAACTACCGAAATCGTTTCCGCATTCCCAAAGACAAACAAGGAAACGACTGGATTTATATGACAGGGAATTCACTCGGACTACAACCAAAACAGACAAAAGACTACATCAACCAAGAATTAAAAGATTGGGCAAATTTGGGTGTGGAAGGTCATCTCGAAGCTAAAAACCCATGGTTGACTTATCATGAGTTATTGACTGAAAACATGGCAAAAGTGGTTGGCGCCAAACCTATTGAAGTGGTGGTGATGAATACCTTGACGGCAAATCTTCATTTTATGATGGTGTCCTTTTATCAACCCACAAAAAAACGGTACAAAATAGTAATAGAAGCTGATGCTTTTCCTTCGGATAAATATGCAGTTGAATCGCAATTACGACATCATGGATTTGATGCTAAAAACGGATTGATTCTTTGGAAAGCTCGAAAAGGTGAAGAATTGGCCAATTATGAAGATTTGGAAGCCATTTTGAATAAGCATGGTAATGAAATCGCATTGGTCATGATTGGAGGCGTCAACTATTACACAGGACAATTTTTTGATTTAAAGCGCATTGCCAAATTGGGACATAAATACGGTTGCATGGTCGGATTCGATTGTGCACATGGCGCAGGAAATGTAGAATTGAATCTGCACGATTCAGGTGCCGATTTTGCGGTTTGGTGTACTTATAAATATCTAAATTCCGGGCCAGGAAGTTTAGGAGGTTGTTTTGTACATGAGCGCCATGCCCATAAAAAACACCTCAACCGCTTTACTGGTTGGTGGAGTCACAATAAAGAAACACGTTTTGGAATGCGCGACGAATTTGACCAACTTGCAGGCGCAGAAGGTTGGCAGTTAAGCAATCCACCAATCTTATCAATGGCCGCCATCAGAGCTTCCTTGGACATTTTTTCAGAAGTAGGAATGGAAAAATTGACAAAAAAATCCAAACATCTCACAGGTTATTTTGAATTTTTATTGAAACAATTGGGTGAAGATGTCATCAAAATCATCACACCATCAAATCCCGAAGAACGTGGTTGTCAATTGTCCATTCAAGTCAAAAACGCAGATAAAGCATTGCACAATAAATTATCTAAAGCTGGAATTATTAGTGACTGGCGTGAGCCCAATGTGATACGTTGTGCTCCTGTTCCACTCTATAATTCATTTCAGGATGTGTATTATTTAGTGGAACGATTGAAGAACATATTATAGGCCTATCCCCAACCCTTTCCAAAGGAAAGGGAGCAATTGGAGATTTTAAAATAGTTAGAAACATTTAAAATGAATTCAAAAGATAAAAAAGTCCTCTCCTCTGGAGAGGATTTAGAAGAGGGCAAACAAAACATACTCATTATCGGCGCCGGACTCTGCGGAAGTTTACTTGCCTTGCGTTTGGGGCAACGTGGCTATAACGTCATTGTCTACGAAATGCGTGATGACTTGCGAAAAGTAGATATCAGTGCTGGACGTTCTATAAATCTTGCATTTTCAGATAGAGGCAACAAAGCCATGAAATTAGTGGGGATCGAAGATAAAGTCAAAGCACTATGCATCCCAATGAATGGGCGAATGCTTCACGATATTGAAGGCAACACCGTTTTGGCACCTTACAGCGGACGAGAACACGAATATATCAATTCGATTTCTCGAGGGCAGTTGAATGCATTGCTTTTGGATGAAGCAGAAAAACATGAGAACGTTACTATACACTTCAACAAAAAATGCCAGTCGGTCGATTTCATAAAAACGACTGCCATTTTTGCTGATAACACCACTAATGATAAATTTATTGAAGATGCTGATGTCATTTTCGCCACTGATGGTGCCGGTTCTGCGATGCGTCAAAGTTATTTTTTAAGTAGAAAGTTCCTTTTTAGTTTTTCACAGGAGTGGTTAACACATGGTTATAAAGAATTGAGTATTATAGCTGCCGAAAACGGTGCTTACAAAACTTATAAAAACGCTTTGCACATTTGGGGACGCGATTCCTTTATGTTAATTGCCCTACCAAATTTAGATGGAAGTTTTACCGTGACTTTATTTTTAAGTTTTGATGATGGTGAATACAATTTCAACAATCTGACAACCCAAGAGAGAGTAATTGAATTTTTCAGGAAGTATTTCAACGACGCATTGGAATTGATGCCAAATTTAGCAGAAGATTTTTTTACAAATCCAACAGCACCCTTGGGAACCGTTAAATGTTCGCCTTGGCATTACAAAGGAAACACCTTATTAATGGGAGATGCCGCACATGCCCTCGTGCCTGTTTACGGACAAGGAATGAATGCTTCTTTTGAAGATGTGGTGGAATTGGATAAAGTGCTTGAGGAAGGTCACACAGATTGGGAAACCATCTTTAAAATTTACCAAAAGAACCGAAAAAAAGACACTGATGCCATTGCTGATTTGGCTATAGACAATTTCCATGAAATGAAAGGACATGTCAACAATGCTATTTTCCGGGAAAAGCGTAACTTGGAGATGGCATTTGAAAAGAATTTCCCTAATGAATATTCATCTAAATATTCATTAGTGACTTTTAATGAAGATATTGGTTATCAAGAAGCCATGTTACAAGGCAGAGCGCAAGATAAAGCCATTTTGAATATGTTGGCAGACAAAGAAATCAGCATAAATGATGATTTAAAAATCAATTTGGAAAAAGTAAAAAAAGCTACGGAAGCAATTTTGGAAGACGACCGCGTAGCAAAGAATTTTAAACATTGAGATAATGAATGAAGAAGAAAAAGTAACACCGCGAGGCGCCTATCCGCACACAAAACGTGTTGGCGATTTTATATTTGTTTCCGGAACGAGTTCTCGTCGAGCAGACAATACCATTGCAGGTGTGGACATTATTGATGAAATGGGCACTAAACGTTTGAATGCTGAAGTGCAAACCCGAGAAGTCATATTAAATATTGAAAAGAATTTAGCTAAAGAAGGTGCTACACTCAAAGATGTGGTGGATGTCACCTCTTTTTTAGTGAACATGAATGATTTTGCAGATTATAATAAAGCCTATGCCGAGTTTTTCAATAAAGAAACTGGCCCTACCCGAACAACGGTTGCCGTGCATCAATTACCGCATCCTGATTTGGTGGTGGAGATTAAGGCAATGGCTTATAAAAAAGATTAAAGAAACAAGACTCAATTTGTCTCTAATCTATTTTCAAAATTCTAATGAACATACAAAACTACATCAACGGCAAATTTGAAAATCCCATCAGTAACGATTGGATAGACAACTATTGCCCAGCAACAGGCGAAGTTTACGGAAAAACACCAAACTCTTCCAAAGACGATGTAGAAAAAGCCTATAAAGCTGCCAAGTCTGCCTTTAGACAGTGGTCGCAAACAACGCTAGAAGAACGCAGTAGAATCCTTATCAAGATTTCAGAATTATTAGAAGCCAATTTGCAACGCTTTGCCGAAGCAGAAAGTAAAGACAATGGCAAACCAATTTCATTAGCAACAGCCGTTGATATTCCAAGAGCTGCCAGTAATTTTCGATTTTTTGGAAATGCTATTACACAATTTGCAAGTGAAAGTCACGAAAGTGTGGGTCAAGATGCGATTAATTATACGTTGCGTCAACCGATCGGCGTGGTTGGTTGCATTTCCCCTTGGAATTTGCCACTCTATTTATTCACTTGGAAAATCGCGCCGGCCATCGCCGCAGGTAATTGTGTAGTTGCAAAACCTAGTGAAATCACCCCAATGACGGCTTATTTATTGGGCGAAATCTGCACTGAAGCTGGCCTTCCCAAAGGCGTTCTAAATATCGTTCACGGTTTGGGGACCACCACAGGTCAAGCCATTATTGACCATCCAGACATCAAAGCCATCTCGTTTACAGGAGGCACGGCAACAGGGGCTCATATTGCCAAAGTAGCGGCACCAATGTTCAAAAAATTATCGTTGGAACTGGGTGGAAAAAACCCAAACATTATTTTTGCCGATTGTGATTATGAGGACATGCTAGAAACGACAGTACGATCTTCATTTGCCAATCAAGGCCAGATATGCTTATGTGGAAGCCGAATTTTTATAGAAGCTTCAATTTACGAAAAATTCAAAACGGATTTTGTAAAAAAAGTTCAGACTTTAAAAGTAGGACATCCGTCAGAAACATCAACAAATATTGGAGCCGTGGTATCCAAAGCACACATGGAGAAAGTGCTCGATTATATAGAAATCGCCAAAAAAGAAAAAGGAAAGATTCTTTGTGGTGGTAAAAAAGTTATTGTAAAAGGATTTGAGAATGGTTATTATCTAGAACCTACCGTTATTGAAGTAAAAGATGATCAATGCCGCGTGAATCAGGAAGAAATTTTTGGACCTGTTGTTACGATCATGGCTTTTGATACAGAAGCCAACGTTTTACAAATGGCAAATAGTGTCAAATACGGATTGTCAGCAACACTTTGGACCAACGATTTAAAGCGCACCATGCGAATGAGCAGCGAATTGCAAGCAGGAATTGTGTGGGTCAATACATGGATGCTGCGAGATTTGAGAACACCCTTTGGCGGTGTTAAAGCATCTGGAGTTGGGCGTGAAGGCGGATTTGAAGCCTTGCGCTTTTTTACGGAAGCAAAAAATGTATGCATAAAATATTAAAAGTCGACCTAGACCCTCCCATAGGGAAGGATCTTTTGACATAAAAATGTTTAACCAACTCTATTAACCCGAGTGAGAGTTCCTCCCTTTTAAGGAGGTTAGGAGGGGCTGATTATGAATCTAAATTTAAACAACAAAACCGCACTTGTTTGCGGCAGTACATCAGGTATTGGAAAAGCAACAGCCATGGCTTTGGCATCGGAAGGTGTTAAAGTGACACTTTTGGCACGGGATGAGGATAAATTAAAGAGTGTTTTATCTGAATTACCAAGTCAAAGGAAACATGATTATATTGTTGCTGACTTTTCAAATCCTGATGACCTAAAATCCAAAGTGACAGGCTACATTCAGAAAAATGAAGGTTTTCATATCCTAATCAATAATACTGGTGGACCGAAAAGTGGAGCCATCCATTCAGCTACGGTTGATGAGTTTACGGATGCGTTTAAAATGCATGTGATCTGTAATCAGATTTTAGTGCAAGCTTTACTCCCATTTATGAAAACAGAACAGTATGGCAGAATAATTAACGTTATTTCTACGTCTGTCAAAGAGCCCATTGAAGGTCTTGGCGTGAGCAATACTATAAGAAATGCCGTTGCCAACTGGAGTAAAACACTGGCCGGAGAATTGGGTCCATTCGGAATAACGGTCAACAATGTTCTGCCTGGTTTTACCGAAACAGAACGTTTGGAACAGATCATTAAAATAAAAGCCAACAAAGAAGGAACCACTGAGACTGAGATGGCAGAAATCATGAAAAATTACGTGCCTGCCAAACGCTTTGCACAACCAGAGGAAACGGCAGATGCCATAACCTTCTTGTCAAGTGCGTGTGCCAGTTATATCAACGGAATTAATCTTCCTGTCGATGGTGGAAGAACAAAATCTTTGTAAAAGTAAGACCAAAGAAAAAAGAACCAAGAGCAAAGACTTTTTGTTCTGAAGTTTTATCCTTAATTTTAAGTCTATATTTCGCGTGAGGGATTGAAGCAAGCTACCATGTAGCGCAGAAAGCCCGACTCACTGAAGCGTCAGCGAAGTGAGGCACGCCCAAAACATACACGTCATGAGCAAATTAGTTTCGCCTTTAAATTTTAAAGCTTGGATTGAAGAAAACCGACACCTATTAAAACCTCCTGTGGGAAACAAAGTGGTGTGGAAAGATGGTGATTTTATTGTGATGGTCGTTGGTGGTCCCAACAGCCGAAAGGATTATCATTACAACGAAACTCCAGAATTTTTCTATCAAGTGGAAGGCGATATGGTGCTTAAAATCATAGATAATGGCACGCCAAAAGATGTGCATATTAACGAAGGTGATATTTATTTGTTGCCGCCAAAAGTGCCGCACTCGCCGCAACGCGGAGCCAATACCGTTGGATTGGTGATTGAATACAAACGCCCTGAAGGGATGCGGGATGCATTACTATGGTTCTGTGAAAATTGCACAACCAAACTATATGAAGAAGATTTTACCGTCGAAAATATTGAAACCGATATGCCGAAAATTTTCGATAAATATTACAGCGATCAAGACAGTCGCAAGTGTCCTAATTGTGGTTCGGTAATGCAACCTCCAACAAAAGTGCAAATCGATTAATATGCAACGAAAACTTCGCATTAACGGCCATTCGCATCTGCTTCCTTATCCGGAAGAGATTCCTCAATTCATGAAAGATAAAGGGATTTTTTGGGTGGATAAAGATCGGAAATTCATGCTTCAAAAGGATTGGAATCGTCCCATTACCGACTCGAGTTTCTTCTTGGATGAAAAATTGGCTTGGATGGAACGTTTTAAAATTGACCATGCCGTTGTTCTGAACCTTTCACAATTATATGGCAATGGGTTGAGGGTAGAAGAGATGAAACAGGCGCTGCGATTTCAGAATGACTTTAATGCGAAAATACAAAAGGATCATCCGAGTAAATTTACCTGTGGCTTTGTGGTACATCCTGGCCTCATTAAGGGTGCCTTGTGGGAAATGGAGCGCTGTGTGGAAGAATTAGGCATGCAGTTGTTGTGTTTACCAACCCATTATATGGACACCATTGGAACCTGGCGATGTATTTTTGATGAGGAAAACGAACCGATCTTTGAACTTGCCAGCAAATACAATTTAGCCGTTGAAATCCATCCATACGATGGGGAAAAATTTATTAAGCTCGAAAACACTTCATGGCGATTTCACTTG
>JBGSXJ010000187.1:0-7475 GCA_041751535.1 Aquaticitalea sp. | reverse complement strand
AATATATATTGGCCTGTACTTGGATAATTTTGAGAAAATGCTTTTGATATGATTTTTAGTAAATAATTCTGGCCTCTTAACCAAATTACTTATTAATTGCTGTGACATTAGATGGTTTTCTCCATTAGCCATACTATAGATTGCGCCTGCTTTTGGAAAGACTATCAATGTCTGATTATTTTCTAATACTGTTTTTTCATGAAAATAGTATAAAAAGGGTTCTTGAACTATAAATTGCCTGAACAAATTCTTTTTAATTATTAAACAAGTTCCACAAAAGTTATTAAAATCAAGTCTATTCATAAAAGCTATTTTTTTACCCTCTCTGTAGAAATATCCTTTTTTAAAATACCATCCAGGAATATTACTTTCAGTTCTGGCATTTACATATTGGCTTATACCATTGTGAATACAATCATCAGCATCAACAACCATATAATAGTCAGAAGGAAAGCTATTTTCGGCAAACTCGAAAGCACTTAAAATTTTGTTTGCTTTATCCCCTTCTTTCAATTGCCTGTCTTTCTCTTGATCCCTGTTAGTTAGTGATGGTGGTGGAAAATCAACCTCTATATAATGGATTTGTGGATGTTCAAATTTATTATCTGGCAATTCATGATATGCCACAACAACTTGAAAATTTCTGTCTTTTTGGCCATTTATGGACTTAATACTACGATCCACTAACATGCTGAACTTTTGCCAATCGGAAGAAACCTTTTTACTTTTAACAGGTACAATGAAACAGATCATATTGAATTTAGGTGTTAAAATTATAATTAAAATGAAACTAGTTAATTTGCTTTAAAACAACAAATTAAATTGTTTTTATTGCAGTTTTATAGGATGAAATGCTCTTAAATTATTGGTGCTATATGGATTTTATAACAAAAGCAAACCTTAACTTTACACGTTTTTAAATCAGATGCCTTGTTACAATCACATATATTAAATTTCCTTTGCCTTATCATTCTCTTCATCACATCCACCGTAAAGGGACAAATAGAACGGGACACGACGAAACTTTCCGAGGTTAAACTATTTTCAACTACAACTTCCGATACGTATCAAAACTCCGCAAGTTCTGTATCGGTTATTGGCGCTCGGGAATTGAATCAGACCGATGGTGTCATTCTCACAGCCTCATTAAATAAAATTCCTGGCGTATTGATGCAACAAGGCGCTTTAAACACCAGCCGAATTACCATAAGAGGCATCGGGTCCCGTTCGCAATTCAGTACCAATCGCGTCAAAGCGTATTTTGAAGACATTCCACTTACCAATGGGGAAGGCGAAACCAGCATTGAAGACATCGATATGGAAACCCTTGGCAGCGTCACGGTTTTAAAAGGTTCCAATAATAGTCGGTATGGTTCTGGTTTGGGTGGCGTGCTACTTTTGAAAGGAAATGAAGCCGCCAATCGAGGATCTTTTGCAAAAACAGCAACGACCTTTGGAAGTTTTGCGCTTTGGAAGCAAACAGTTGCAGTAGGACTTACAGACCAGCGTTCTGCATTAAACGTAAGCTATAACCATTTGCAGAATAATGGATTTAGGGACAACAGCGCGTACAATCGTCATTCGGTGAATGTGATGGGCCATCATCTGCTCAATGAGAAAAATAAATTGACCTTTATCGCCATTTATACAAAATTGAAAGCCTTTATACCAAGTTCCATCAACGCAACGGACTTTTTAAACACTCCTGAAGTTGCGGCATCCAATTGGGCTGCAGCGGAAGGCTATGAATCCTATGACAAACTGCTGTTGGGTTTGAATTACAATGTTGATTTTACATCGAAATTGTCCTTATCCACTAGTGTCTTTGGCAACATTAAAGATGCTTATGAACCCAGACCTTTTGACATCCTTGAAGACAATACCTATTCCATTGGATTACGCTCGGTCTTAAATTACAAATCCGCTCTGTGGTCGTATGCAACAGAATGGAATGTTGGAGGTGAACTATTATCGGAAGACTATACCTTTTCGCTACTTGAAAATTTATACCAATCGCAACCAGGCAATGGCAGTATGGAAGGTGACGCTTTTGCAAAGGCCAATCAAAAGCGACACTATGTCTCCCTGTTTTTAGAGCAAACTACCGATATCAATTCCAAATTATTTTTAGAAGCAGGGTTGTCGTTCAATCAAACCAATTACACCTTAAAGGATGAATTTGAAACAGCTCCGAATGGCAATCGTCAACGCTACAGTTTTGAGAATGTGCTTTCACCAAGACTCGGAGTATCCTACAAATTAACGCCTCATCAAAACCTATTTGCCGCCATCAGCAAAGGCTTTTCCATTCCATCAGTAGCCGAAACCCTGACGCCCGAAGGTCAAATAAATACAGATCTAAAACCCGAAAGTGGCTGGAATTATGAAATAGGCTATAAATCGAACCTTTTTGACAACAAACTCTATGCAGAACTTACGGCATATAGTACGCAGATACGCAATTTATTGGTGGCAAGACGGATTGCGGAAGACCAATTTGTGGGCATCAATGCCGGTGAAAGCAGTCATAAAGGGATTGAATTATTCCTCAAATACAGAGCAACCATTTCCAAGCACATAGAAATAAGTCCTTATGTGACAGGAAGTTTCAATCAGTATAGGTTCAAGGAATTTGTAGATAATGACGCAGATTATTCGGGGAATAAATTAACGGGTGCACCCAATTATCAATGGCAAACAGGACTTGACTTCCAGTCTGATTTTGGCCTGTCATGTAACTTATCTGTTCTTAATGTAGGGGAAATTCCTTTAAACGATGCCAATACACTGTTCACAAAATCTTATAGCATTACCAATATAAATGCGAGTTACCAATTGACCCTTTTTAAAGTCATCACCACCCAATTGAGTGCAGGGGTCAATAATCTATTTGATGAAAACTATGCAGCGAGCATTTTACCCAATGCCGTAGGTTTTGGAGCCGCCTTGCCACGCTATTATTACCCAGGAAATCCAATAAATATCTATGCGGGTATGAATTTGGTGTATATGTTTTAATTTTCAAAAAATCGTAAAGGATAAAATCAAATTTGAAACTCTTCCTCGAATTTTGAACTGATTTTTGCACCATTATCTTTAGCAAGAATTAAATTTTCTTTAGCACTTTCTTTATTCCCACTGTAATAGTAAATCAATCCTATCAAATAGTATCCATCACTTATATGCCCTGAACCGGTTTGATTATAAATTTTTAATGCTTTCTTCGCATTTGGTAGAGCTTCATCGAACTTTCCGAGCATCATATAACAATTAGCCAATCCAAAATAACTTTCGGGATCAGTCTCGTCAATTTTCAAAAGTGTATTGTATTCATTTAACGCATTTTCATAATCCTTTTGTATACCATAAACAACCGCCAGATTTTGATGTGCCATTTGACCTAACGGATATATTTCGATAGACTTTTTATATTTTTTAATTGCTTCTTCATAATTTCCAACTGAACGATATACTCTTCCTAAATTATCATAAGCCTCAACAAAACTTGAATCTTCTTCAATAGCTTTTAAGTAATAAATTTCTGCATTTTTATTATCGCCTGCTTTTCCAAAATCAAACGCTTTATCATAATATTTTTTTGCCTTTTTGGATTCTGTTCCATCATACATTCCAGTCATTGAAATGGTCAGATTATTTTCAATACCATCCTCAATTACAGTTTCTTTTCTTGTTTCTTGGGAATTTCCAACTGTAACTATTAACCCTGTCAACAATATTGTAAGCTTTTTCATTTGTGAAAATTATTGGTTAAGAATACCAAAATACACAAAATAATTAAATCAAAGAAGTTATTAATTATTAGTTCAAATCAATATCCTTCAGGTTTTCAATGCGATTTCTAACAAGGAAATCGTCAATCGTTTCGAAATGCTCAATGACACGTTGGTCTTTAAATTCAAACACTTTTTGTGATAAGCCTTGAAGAAAATCCCGGTCGTGAGATACTAAAATCAAGGTACCATCAAAATTAAGAAGTGCTTCTTTGAGAACATCTTTCGATTTTAAATCCAGGTGGTTGGTTGGCTCATCGAGAATTAGAAGATTTACGGGTTCCAACAATAATTTCACCATTGCCAGACGTGTTTTTTCACCACCAGACAAGACGCTTACTTTTTTATCAATGTCATCGCCTTTAAACATAAAGCGACCCAAAATATTCTTGATTTGAGTTCTTACATCACCTTCAGCCACCTCATCAACCGTTTGGAAAATGGTCAAGCCCTCATCCAACAACGACGCTTGGTTTTGTGCAAAATACCCCACTTTGACGTTATGTCCCAAAGCACAGTGGCCTTCTACTTGAATTTCGCCAAGAATGGATTTAATCATCGTTGATTTCCCTTCTCCATTTCGTCCTACAAACGATACTTTTTCACCTCTAGAGATGGACATATTTGCATTCTTAAAAACGACCGTTTCTCCATAACTTTTAGATAAATCCTTAACGGTTACGGGATAATCACCTGAACGCTGTGCAGGTGGAAAGCGCAGTTTTAAAGCGGATGTGTCAATTTCGTCGATCTCAATTGGCTGTAGTTTCTCCAACATACGCTCACGCGAATTCACTTGATTGGTTTTGGAGTATGTGCCTTTAAAACGCTCGATAAAAGCCATGTTATCAGCAATGAATCGTTGTTGTTCGTTATAGGCTTTTATTTGATGGAGTCTTCGATCTTCACGCAATTGCAAATAGTGCGAATAATTCGCTTTGTAATCATATATACGTCCCATCGTTACTTCGATGGTTCTGTTGGTAATGTTGTCAATAAAAGCTCTGTCGTGTGAAATCACCATCACGGCATTGGCTTTATTCAGAAGGAAATCTTCCAACCAAATCACGGATTCGATATCAATATGGTTGGTAGGCTCATCGAGTAAAATCAAATCTGGTTTTTGCAATAGGATTTTTGCCAATTCAATTCGCATACGATAACCACCGCTGAATTCGCTGGTTTGTCGTGTAAAATCTTCGCGTTTAAAACCCAATCCTCTCAACGCCTTTTCAACTTCGGCATCGTAATTAACGTCTTCAAGCGCATAGTATTTCTCACCTAGATCTGACACTTTTGTGATAATGTTCATGTATTCATCAGACTCATAATCGGTCCGTGTTTCCAATGCTGTATTCAACGCCTCCATTTCATCGCGCATCTTAAAAATATGGGCAAAGGCTTTTGAGGCTTCTTCAAAAACAGTGCATTGATCCTCCGTCAATAAATGTTGCGGCAAATATGCAATAATGGCATCCTTTGGAAAACGCACATTGCCACGCGTCCCTTTTTGTTCGCCTGCAATGATCTTCATCATAGTCGATTTCCCTGCACCATTTTTACCCATTAAGGCTATTTTGTCATTGGCATTAATGGTAAAGGAAACATCACTGAATAATGACTGTCCACCAAATTCTACTGCTAAATTATCAACTGAAATCATACTATAATTTTAAATCCCGAATTATCGGGTGCAAAGCTATAAAAAAGAAGGAACTGGGAGGCATTATTTATAGATAAACATTGATGCCGGGAAAAAGAAACAAGACCGCTGCGCTGCTAGAACCAAGAACCAAGACCGCTTCGCTGCAAGAACAAAGAGCCAGGACCGCTGCACTGCTAGAGCCAAGAGCCAAGACTTTCCAAAACGTATGGGTATCTTATAGGACAACCGTGTGATAAAAAACAAAAATGTAAATCCATGCGTTAAAAAGAGTATCTTTGCGCCTTCTTAAAAATAGGTCGCTATGAAACGCATCAACGAATACAAAAAATTATTTAATGTCGAAAACAGCATCGACCTTAAGGAACTAAAATCTACCTACCGTAATTTGGTGAAAGAATGGCATCCTGATAAGTTTCAAGCGGGTGATGATAAAGCGGTGGAAGCTGAATTGAAAAGCAGACAAATCATCGATGGGTATCATTTTTTGGTGAGCATAGCGCCAGAAACCAAAGCCGCCAATTTGGATGAATACAACGAAACAACCACGTCTCCAATTATCAATTGGCAGCACAACGGTTTGGTGTTGGAAATGACTTTTTTGGATGGCAATACTTATGAATTTTTTGGTGTAAACAAAGCTTTGTACATCAAGTTTTCACAATCAGATAAATTGACGCGTTTTGCGAAAAGAAATATCTTCAATACTTATACTTACCGGAAAATAAAGAAAAGCGAAGTTGAGGCTTAATCTTTTGAAGAAATAGAAGTTTTTACACCTTTTTCATGTTTTTCTCTTCAATCCACTTACTCATGTATTTGGTGCTTTGCATGGCGTGATATTGAAACATCTGTCCGGTAAAATTGCTTTGGCGATGTGCTTGTAAATTGGATTGGAGATTCTCAATTTTTTCAAACAATCTGCTTTTAAAAATGGACTTGTTGAAACGCTTATTGATTACTTGAAAGCCATTCAGCTGCTTTTCATTCCAAAACGATTCATTTTGATATATGTCAATAGCTCTTGTGGCGAAAGCTTCAGGATCATCCTCTATACACCCATTAGGATCGATGACTCCATAAATTCCTTCAGCGGCAATGGTTGTCATAACGCATGGTGTCCCATTTTTCATAGCATCAATCAATTTGCCTTTTAGTCCTGCACCAAAACGCAAGGGCGCCAAGCAAACCCTTGACTGCTGCATTACTTCGTTGACATCTTCCGCAAATCCTTTGATCAAAAATCCAGCATCACGATTGTGCAATTGCAATACTTTTTGTGAAGCATACGCACCATAAACATGAAGTTCGGCATTCGGTAATTGCTGTCGAATCAGTGGCCAAATCATTTCTTTTAAATACAGAATAGCATTGTAATTCGGCTCGTGAAGAAAATTTCCGATGGTGATAAAGTGCTCCCGTTGTTCAAATCTTGGTAGCTTTTGGATGGATTCATTTAAAATGGCTTCCAACATAAAAGGCACATACATCAGTAAACTTTCAGGAACTTTAAATTGCTGGGTGAGAATGTCCATTTCGACTTCCGAAATCATCAAACTCACATCACATCTATAGATACTGGCAATTTCACGTTTTGCAAAATCATTATATAGGTATTTGGCATCAAATTCCTTTTCGTCTTTAAAGGCTTGTTGTCTTCCTTTTCGTAGGCAATGTAAATCTTCGGTATCAAGTATCCGAAGAGTACTAGGGCATTCTTCCGCAACCCTCCAACCAAACTGCTCTTCCATCATAAAACGGTCAAACAATACGATGTCTGGATTGAGATCTTTGATAAAGCCATCAAAACTGGAATCGTTCAGTGTGATGGCTTTTTCGGTAACGCCAATGCTCGTTAAGTCAAAGGCTTGCTCGCTTTCCGCACAAGGGCTGGCAAAGGTAATCTGATACTCTTGATCTTGAAACGCCTCAATCAACTGCATCATGCGACTACCGGCAGCAGAGCTCTTGGGTTCTGGCCAAACGAAACCGATAATCAATAAGTTTTTAATGCGTGTCAC
>JBGSXJ010000186.1:0-2791 GCA_041751535.1 Aquaticitalea sp. | reverse complement strand
AAATACTTTGAGTATCCAGTATATGGGCAGCAGAGCGCAAAGAGACCAAATCACCAACAGCGGTGTTCAGCATCATATTCAGCGGCTCGCGCAAATCTACGCAGGTCACTACAACTGCCAGTGGAGATTCGTTAAGATGGTCAAGTAAATCCTGAGAACTAATTTTTCGGGACATCAAATTTCTACTTGCATAAGTGGTGCTACCTTCTATAAGATATTCCAATATTTCTTGAGGATTTGTTTTGGCTTTAATTTCGGCTTTCTTTTTTTGATATAGGTCTATTTCTTCACCTGCTATATAGCTGTCCTTCATGCCAATGACGTTGACATCAATATTGTGGTCTATCAAGGCTCTTTCTTGAAATTCTTTTATAATATCCACCACATCAGGATCTATATAGCTAGTAAAGGAGGCATCAATCAATAATTTGCTATTATCAGGCACGCCCCATAAGGTGTTTTTAATGGAAGCTTTATTGAAGAAAGACACTTCGTTGGACAGTTCAATTTTTATAACCTCATCCTGAACGTATTTTATGTTTTCAATGTAAAATGGATTGTAATAATTGCTTCTCAATAAAAAGAAAATACTCAATGCCGAACCAATTAAAACTCCCGTAAGCACGTCGGTCAATACAATAAATATAACGGTTAGCACAAAAGGCAAAAATTGATTCCAACCACGTTTATACAAACTCTTAATAACACTTATAGATGCGAGTTTATAACCTACAACCAGTAATATGGCCGCCAATGATGATAGTGGAATGAGGTTAATGACCGTGCTTAAAAACAAGACACTCAACAGCAAAAGAAATCCATGGATAATAGTACTAAGTTTAGTTTGTCCACCTGCTTCAATATTTACCGAGCTACGCACAATTACAGAAGTAATGGCAATGCCACCAATTAATCCAGCAACAGTATTGCCGATACCTTGTGCAACTAGCTCCCGATTGGGTGGTGTGCGACGTTTTAGTTTGTCTATATTATCTGTCGCTTCAATATTGAGCAGTGTAGAAATAGACGCAATAATCGCAATGGTAAATGCCGTGGTGTAAACCTTTAGATCTTTAAAGCCGCTAAAATCAGGGAACGTAAAAAATGATCCTATACTATCAACTTTCGGAATATTGACTAAATGAATGCCGTCTAAATACATTGAAGGAATCACAAACTTAAAAAATTGGTTAAGAACAACCCCCAAAATTACGATCACCAAAGCTGGAGGTAACAGCTTAAAGTTTTTCATTGGAGTTTTGTCCCAAAAAATTAAGATCACTAAAGAAATAACAGAAATAATAACAGCGCCAATAGTGAATGCACTAAAAAAATCGACGATGATATTTTGGATATTGGTTACAAAATCTTCAGAATAGCTTAACATTGGGCCATCCGGCAATTCATAACCAATAATATATGGCAATTGTGAAAGAATAAGTATAATACCAATGCCTGCCAAAAGTCCTTTGATGATACTTGTGGGCATATAATCGGCTAGGATTCCGGCCCTTACAATTCCCAAGATAATTTGAATTAAACCTGCCAAGACCAATGCTCCTAAAAACAACTGAAAGCTATTTAGGTCTTCAATTGCAAGTAAGACAACGGCCGAAACACTTGCTGCGGGTCCGCTCACACTGGTTGCGGACTTGCTTAAATATCCAATGATGACACCGCCAATTATTCCCGAAATTAAGCCGGACATCAATGGAGCTCCACTTGCCAAGGCAATACCCAGGCACAACGGGAGTGCAACCAAAAACACCACAATTCCCGCTGGAATATCCTTATTCAATTTAGAAAACATGGAGTTGTAATCATCTTGAAAATGTTGACGGTTTACAAAATCTTTTAAAACTGGAATTTTTTTCAAGGATGCAGTAGTTAGTTATTATTTTGAAAAATGATATTGAACATGGCGAACTTATGAAATTTGGATTGTAAAACCAAAGATAACTATTTAGATTGTTTTAAGAACATCAAAGGCACTGTCATCTAAAAAATGATGCTATACCTAAGGTAGCTGTCGATACTTTTTTCTGTCCTCTAAAATCTAAAGGCACTACAGGATAAACCTTAATTTTAGCTTCAATTTCATGCCATTTATGAGATAGTTATCAACGAAAACGTTTGAGTTTTTATGGGACAGTTAAATAAACTGCAATACCTTGATAATTCTAATATTAGTTTAGTAGTTTTACTTTATTAAGGAAATATACATGTCAAAAAAGATACAAAAAATTGGGGTAATGACCTCGGGAGGCGATTCTCCGGGAATGAATGCTGCCATACGTTCGGTAGTGAGAACCTGTGCCTATCACAATATTGAATGTGTCGGGATCTATCGTGGGTACGAAGGGATGATAGAAGGTGATTTTAAACCCATGGACGCTCGTAGCGTTAAAGGAATTATCAATAAAGGCGGAACCGTTCTTAAATCGGCGCGCTCTAAAGAATTCAGAACTGTTGAGGGACGCCAATCAGCGCATCAGAAATTAACTGAAGCCGATATCGATGCACTTGTTCTTATAGGTGGTGATGGTACTTTTAATGGTGGATTGATTTTCAATAAGGAATTTGATTATCCCGTGATGGGAATTCCAGGCACCATCGATAACGATATTTTTGGAACTACGCATACGTTAGGTTTTGATACCGCACTCAACACAGTAGTGGATTGCATTGATAAAATCCGAGATACCGCTAGTTCGCATAACCGTTTATTTTTTGTGGAAGTAATGGGTCGGGATGTCGGTCATATCGCTTTGAATGCAGGAGTTGGAGCAGG
>JBGSXJ010000185.1:0-2481 GCA_041751535.1 Aquaticitalea sp. | reverse complement strand
GCTGTCTTTCATCTCTATTATTCTTGAACCTTTTTCGTTAAAGGTAGAAAATTTATAAATCCACTTGTAGATCGTTACATTACTTACACCATGGAGTTTTTCCAATTGGAGGACACTAAACTGACCTGTTTCAAAATCTTTTACAATCTGGCGCTTAAATTCTTCTGAATAAATGCGTTGCTTTTTTAATGTTTTTAAATTTGCTTTCATAAGTTTACACTTTGATTAAAGTGGTCAACCTATATCAGGGACATACAACTGACAACAGACAACCCACAACTGACAACAGACAACCCACAACTGACAACAGACAACCCGCAACTCAATACCGGCACCAATCGTAAATCAAAGCTGCATCACGTTTTGTAATTCCGATTCCGAAATGGTCAATAACTTACTTTCCACCAAACGCGACGTGAGAGTTCTCCAGTTCGGGTCTATTTTGAATATGGATTTCAAAATTGGATGCGCTTTTTTAAACTCCTTATTGTTCAATAAGTTGATGGCATACCAATACTGCATTTCGAGATTATCGGGAAATAATTTTTGTGCGTCCAAGTAAAGTTCTTCAGCTTTTTTTGAATCTCCAACTTCCATAGCAAGGTCTCCTTTATTCATAAAATCATAAGCCTTATTGATTTTTATCAAACGTTCCAATTCTGCGATTGGGTTGGCGTTATCTTCCACCCGTAGATCCATAATCGTATCTTCCCAATCATTGCCCGTAGCTTCTCCCTTCACAATTAAAATTGCGGCCGACTGACTTCCTCTTATATCGCCTTTTTTATTTTGAGCTGCTTTTAAGGCGGCCAACATTCGCTCGGCAAGACTTCCGGACGTCGACTCAAAAGCGTTGGCCATGGCATCCCAAACTGTATTGTTGAGCATCATGTTTGCCTGCACCGAGAAATTTCTGCCTTGCCGATGTCCAGCTTCATCGATGCATAGACTACCTGTATGCGTGGCAACCACTCCTTTGGTATTGATAAAAGCAACTTGACGGTACATTTCCCCATCATCATTGGCAATTAAGGCATCCATTGCCTGTTGTGGCGTCAATCCCTGCTTCATTAATGTTAAACCTTTCGGTCCGTAGCTTGGATTCACCAACGATTGCGTTGCTACAGCTCCCACACCAGCTTCTGCATGAATGACCACAAAACCCACATTAAACCAATGACTTTGAACCGCTGCGCCCATCTCACCGGTTACAGAATCTATTGCAACGATAGAATAAGTATGCGTGAACGGTTCTGACTTTTTATAAACTTGTGACACTGTCATTTGAGAATGAATTAAAACGAAGATCAATATTAGCGTTTTCATTGAAGAATATTTAGTGTAACTAATATAAACATTTTTAATGTATCGTCTTATTTTATCGAATTGGGATAAAATTTTAATAATAGGACTATTTGCACTCAAAAAAATCAAAAATCAGCAGTTGTTAATCGTCAGTCGTTAATCAATTCCTTATATTTACCTCTTCTTAAAAAATCAATATAAATGTCTTTATCATCTCTCAACGCCATATCTCCAATTGACGGTCGCTACCGAAATAAAGTCAACGAATTAGCGCCTTATTTTTCGGAAGAAGCACTGATCAAATACCGGGTTCAGGTAGAAATTGAATACTTTATTGCGTTGTGTGAATTGCCATTGCCTCAACTTTCGGGTTTGGACACCAGTCATTTTGAGAGCTTAAGACGCATCTATTCTCAATTTTCAACCGAAGACGCCTTAAAGATCAAGGAGATTGAAAAAGTAACCAATCACGATGTCAAAGCTGTTGAATATTTTATAAAGGAACGCTTTGATGCGTTAAGCATAGCAACATATAAGGAGTTCATCCATTTTGGACTGACGTCTCAAGACATCAACAACACTGCAATACCATTGAGTATCAAGGAAGCAATGAATGATGTCTATGTGAAGGAATATACAATCATCCTCAATAAACTAAAGGAGCTTGCAAAGGAATGGGATCACATACCCATGTTGGCACGTACGCATGGTCAGCCTGCCTCACCTACCCGATTGGGGAAAGAAATTGAAGTATTTGCCGTGCGGTTGGAAGAACAATTCAATTTACTGAACGACATCCCAAGCGCTGCTAAATTCGGTGGTGCCACGGGCAATTTCAATGCACACAAAGTGGCGTATCCACAGATCGACTGGAGAGCTTTTGGACGTAAATTTGTACAGGAAACATTGGGCTTGCAACATTCATTTCCCACCACACAGATTGAGCATTATGACCATATGGCTGCATTGTTTGACACTTTGAAACGCATAAACACCATTTTGATTGATCTCGATAGGGATGTATGGACTTATGTCTCGATGGATTACTTTAAGCAAAAAATCAAGGCCGGAGAAGTTGGAAGTTCTGCGATGCCTCATAAAGTCAACCCTATTGATTTTGAAAACAGTGAAGGCAATTTAGGAATTGCCAACGCCCTTTTTGAACACCTGTCCGCA
>JBGSXJ010000184.1:0-7842 GCA_041751535.1 Aquaticitalea sp. | reverse complement strand
CAAAGAAGCATTGTTGACATTAAAAACCGATGCATTTGGAAATAATAATTATGACATTACGTTGGAAAAAGAAAATGCTGCCGATACGTCAAGCACTTTTGCCTTTGACATAAAAGACTATAGTATTAAAAACAGTGCATTTACTTATATTGATGTATCTAGCAACACACAAATTTATGTAACAGAATTGAACCATACAGGAAATGCCAAATTCACCAATGACATTTCAGAGTTGGATACCAAAAGTGAAGCCAATGTAAGTATATCAATTGATAGCGTAAATTATCTAAACAATAATCGAGTGAAATTGAATGCTTTGATTGATTTGGATTTGAACAACGAAAAGTACACCTTCAAAGAGAATACAGGCTACATCAATCAGCTGCCGTTGCAGTTTAAGGGCTACGTTCAACAATTGGAAGAAGGCCAAGAGATCGATATCAGTTTTGAAAATCCAGGATCGTCCTTCAAGGATTTTTTGGCTGTGATTCCTGAAACCTATTCAAAAAACATTGAAAACGTAGAAACCACGGGCGATTTTAAAGTAAGCGGACTCATCAAAGGTAAAATAACAGAGACTACGATTCCTACATTAGACATCAGCATAAATTCCAATAACGCATCATTCAAATATCCTGATTTGCCAAAACGTGTTGAGAATATCATCATCGATACTCAAATTAAAAACGACACAGGCAATGCGGACGATACCTATGTAGCGATCAACACTTTGAATTTTAAAATTGATGATGACATTTTTAAATCATCTGCAATCATAAAAAATATCACAGGCAATATGCTTGTGAATGCCGATATCGATGGCACTTTGAATTTGGCAAACCTTACCAAAGCCTATCCTTTGGAGCTTGAAGATGAATTGACCGGTATTTTAAGAGCAAAAATAAACACTGCTTTTGATATGGAAGCAATTGAAACAAATGCTTACGAACGGATTAAAGCTTCGGGGAATGCAAACATCACCAATATGGTGTTTACTTCTGATGCCATGAACCAGCCCATGCAGATCTCTAGAGCTGATATGACTTTTAATCCTTCAACGGTAACACTCAATAGTTTTAGTGCCAAAACCGGTCAAAGTGATTTTACCGCTACGGGAACCATCAATAATTTAATTGGTTTTATGTTGAGCAACAAGGTAAATTTGAAAGGGGATTTTAAACTGAATTCCAATACGTTGGCCTTAAGTGATTTTATGTCGGAAGAAACCTCAACCGAAAATACAGGAAGTACAACTACAAGCACTCCGAAAGAAGCATTAAAAATTCCTGCATTTTTGGAATGTACCATTTCTGCCAATGCCAACACGGTAATTTATGACAACTTATATTTGAAGGATGTCAAAGGAGACCTCACCATAAAGGATCAGCAAGCTACCTTAACCGGACTGACATCAAAAATATTTGATGGGATTCTTACCGTTTCAGGAAATGTGAGTACCAAAACCGATACACCATCCTTTAGTTTGAATTTGAGCGCTGACAATTTTGACATTGCGAAATCATTTAGGGATTTGGAACTATTGCAGAATTTAGCACCTATTGCCAACGTGCTGCAGGGAAAATTAAACACCAACATGAATATCTCTGGATTGTTGGATAATGAATTTTCACCCCAATTGAAAACAGTTTCTGGCAAAGCCTTCGCGGAATTGTTAACTACTACCATAAACGAAGATCAAAGCGCCTTGTTGAGCAAACTTGCAGGCACTTTAAATTTTATTGATTTTGAAAAACTCGATCTAGATAATCTTGACGCCTATTTAGAATTTGCCAACGGAATGGTAACTGTAAAGCCTTTTAATTTGGCCTATAAAGATATCGGGATTGTAGTTTCCGGTTCGCATGGGTTTGATGAATCTATGGCCTATAATGCAGTATTTAATGTGCCTGCCAAATATCTTGGCAGCGATGTAAACCGGTTGATAGGAAAGATCAATGATAACGAGGTCAATAAAATTAGCATTCCTATAACGGCCAATATTACAGGTTCCTTTAAAAATCCGAAAGTCTCTACTGATTTGAGCAGCGGTATCACGAATCTCACCAAACAACTGATTGAGATTGAAAAACAGAAACTTCTGGGTCAAGGCACCGGCAAAATCAAGGATTTATTAGGAGGCATATTAGGAGGCAACAATAACACCACTGGAGGAACTAAAACCACCACCGACACTACCAAAGTAAAAACCGACTCGACCAAAACAACCACCAATCCAAAAAGCGACCCTGTGAAACAAGGTGTCAAGGATGTGCTTGGTGGATTATTGGGTGGAAAGAATAAGAAAAAAGATTCGGTGAATTAAATTTCATAAAATTTTGTTGTTTTATCATTGCATTTTAGCTCATGGCCTAAATTAGGCGTACCTTTGCCAGATTCTTCAGAATCCATAGCCAATACTGTTAAACATTTGTGAGATTGCTTGCTTTTGTCAAATAAAAGGTTATACTGGTATGTTGAAACCTTTATTAACGCAAAATATATAAATGAGACAATTAAAAATAACGAAGCAAGTTACCAACCGCGAATCAAAATCACTTGACAAATACCTACAAGACATTAGCAAACTACCACTCATCACAGCTGATGAAGAAGTAGAATTGGCACAGCGCATTCGAAAAGGTGATCAAGCAGCACTTGATAAATTGGCAACTTCTAATTTGCGTTTTGTTGTTTCTGTTGCGAAACAATACCAAAACCAGGGTTTAACACTTCCAGATTTGATCAATGAAGGAAATGCTGGTTTGGTAAAAGCCGCCAAACGTTTTGATGAAACGCGAGGTTTTAAATTTATTTCGTATGCCGTATGGTGGATACGTCAAGCCATTCTTCAAGCGCTTGCAGAACAGGCGCGAGTTGTAAGATTGCCTTTAAACAAAATTGGTTCTATCAATAAGATCAATAAAGCCTATTCGTTTTTGGAACAATCGTATCAACGACCTCCAAGTACTGAAGAAATCGCGATGGAGTTGGATATGACCTTGAGCGATGTAAAGTTATCCATGAAAAATTCCGGAAGGCATTTATCAATGGATGCACCACTTCGTGAAGGTGAAGATTTTAGTTTGTATGACGTCGTGTCTTCAACAGAATCTCCAAAACCGGATAATGATTTGATGGCTGATTCCTTAAAACTGGAAATCAACCGAGCATTGGACACACTTTCCAATAAAGAAGGTGATGTGATAAAGTTGTATTACGGCCTTGGTGGTGAAATGCCCATGAGTTTGGACGAGATTGGAATAACTTTCGATTTGTCACGCGAACGTGTTCGCCAAATCAAAGAAAAAGGCATCAGACGATTGCGTCATACTTCAAAAAGTAAAATATTAAAAACATATTTAGGATAATCTTAAATACACTAACCCTATAAAAACGATACATGTTAAGAATTGAAATTAAAGAAGGAGAGAATATAGAACGTGCACTGAAACGTTACAAACGTAAACACAGAAATGTAAAGGTGATGCAAAACCTGCGTGAAAACCAGTTTTTCACAAAACCATCTGTGAAACGCAGACGTGAAATTCAAAAAGCAGAATACATACAAAACTTAAGAGACAAGGAGGATATATAGTCTTCCCCATCATTATATTAAAAAAAAGACCCAGCATGATGTTGGGTCTTTTTTTAGTTTTTTATGGGTCTGTCTTCATAAAAATCGTCAAAGGTTTTGTCAGTAGTATAATCGTCTTTTAAAACTTTATATACCATCACAACTACAAGCACCTGGCCCACACAAGTTAGATAAAACAGCCAACTGAAAGGTAATTTCATAGCAGCCATAATTGTCACAGTGATCAATAAAGTCGTAGTTAAAAAGACATAAAACATCAAAGGAATTTTCATAATTTCTATTTATTTTAAAGATAAGTTACTGAAAATATATAGTTTGTAAAAGTTTTTGATTTTAAAAATTCGTTAAAGTCAACTCAATCCCAATCCTTACCACATACCCTTCACTTCCCCTTACATTAAAAACCGTGTGGTCTTCAAAAATGAGATACTGACCTTTAATGCCTTTTAAAACCCCTTGATAGTTTGGAGTTTTATCTAGATTGAGACTGTTGGGCTTTTCGGGATATTGTAATACGGGAAATTCTATATTGGTCTCGCTGTTGGAGGCGATGTAATAATCCAATGCCTCTAGCGGAATGTATTTATGTAAACGTTCACGCCAGTCCACAAGATGTTCATCAACAATATCATTCTTGAGCATGCTGCGCCAATTGGTCTTATCGCTGACATATGGCTTAAGAGCTACTTCTGTAATCCCTGCGAGGTAGCGGTTGGGCACTTCGACAATTTCTATGGCTTCGTGTGCTCCTTGGTCAATCCAACGTGTTGGGATTTGGCTTTTTCGTGTAACTCCTACTTTTACATTGCTTGAATTTGCGAGATACACGACATGTGGCTGCAGTTGCACTCTCTTTTCATATACCAAATCGCGATCTTCCTTATCGAGGTGTGCAGTGCTCAATTCAGGCCGCATGATCCAATCAGCCGCCTGTGGAAGATCAAAAAAACAGGTTCTGCAATACCCCTGACGGTAAATGGGCCTACTCAAACCGCAATTGAGACATTGAAATCCAATCAATTGAATGGTGATGGATTTGTTCAACAACTGATTCATGTGGAGGAAGTCATTCTCAAAGACGAGATAATATTGAATGGGATGCGAAAACTCGGTTGCCATTTTTGTTAAAACTCCTTGGTACTGCATCAAAAAAAGTATTATTTTTAGGATTCTAAAGATACTGCAAAAATGCCAATTCCCATAGTCAATTCGATTGCCAGCTGGTTTTTGAAAAAACGCTTCCACCAAATCGAACTGTTTTTAAAGTACCCTAATGAAGTGCAGAACGAATTGCTGCTTCAGCTATTATTCATGGCAAAGGATACCGAAGTCGGCAGGAATTTTGATTTTGCTTCCATTAAGGACTATAGCACTTTTGCAGAGCGATTGCCAATTTCAACCTATGAAGACAATCAGGCAAATATTGAACGTTCCCGCAGAGGTGAAAACAATATCTTTTGGCCAACATCGATCAAATGGTTTGCAAAATCAAGCGGTACCACGAGTGCCAAAAGCAAATTTATTCCTGTAAGTCATGAATCTCTGGAAGATTGTCATTATGCCGCAAGCAAAGACCTGCTGTGTATGTACCTCAACAATAATGTTAATTCGCAATTATTTACAGGAAAAAGCCTTCGTCTCGGCGGAAGTAAAGAACTCTATCGCGAAAATGGAACCGCATTTGGCGATTTGTCTGCTATTCTGATAGACAATATGCCATTTTGGGCAGAGTTTAGCAGTACGCCAAGCAGTAGAGTATCCCTTATGAGTGATTGGGAACATAAAATGCAGGCCATCGTTGACGAAACCATTCATGAAAATGTAACCAGCCTTGCGGGAGTACCTTCATGGATGTTGGTTTTACTCAACAATGTTTTGGAAACTACGGGCAAAAAAAACCTGTTTGAAATTTGGCCCAATTTGGAGGTCTATTTTCATGGTGGCGTCAGCTTCCTGCCTTATGTTGATCAATATAAATCGATTTTACCTCAAAAGAATTTTAAATACTATGAGATTTATAATGCCTCGGAAGGTTTCTTTGCCATTCAGGATCAGAATAATTCCCATGAAATGCTTCTGATGCTTGATTATGGTATTTTTTACGAATTTATTCCCATGGATACCTATGGCACCATCGGACAAAATATAATTCCGTTGAGCGCTGTAGAAACCAATAAAAATTATGCCGTGGTCATCACTACCAATGCAGGCCTTTGGCGCTATAAAATTGGTGATACGATTCGGTTTACCTCCATAAATCCATATCGAATTAAAATTTCAGGGCGTACCAAACATCATATTAATGTGTTTGGCGAGGAACTGATTATTGAAAATGCCGAAGATGCCCTGAAAAAAGCATGCAAAAAGACGCAATCTGAAATTGTTGAATATACTGTCGCTCCCATATTTATGCAAGGGAAAGAAAAAGGTGCACATGAATGGTTGATCGAATTTAAAACGCTCCCAGCTAACATGGAACTCTTTACGGAGCTTTTGGACAACGCCTTAAAGGCTTTAAATTCCGATTATGAAGCCAAACGTTTTAATAACATCACCCTCAACAAACCTACAGTGCATGTGGCACGGCACCATCTTTTTTACGACTGGTTAAAGCGACATAACAAATTGGGCGGACAACACAAAGTCCCTCGTTTATCAAATACACGACTTTATTTTGACGAATTGTTTCATATGAATCGTTAACGCGTACTGAAGGAATTGTGACTAGGTTTTTTATCGGCTAAAAATACAAGATGATTTCACTTAACGAATTTAAATCATCCTTTATCTAAAATACTCTGTGGTAATTTTTATCTTACAGATAAGATTTTATATTTACACCACTGCAATCATTAATAGGCACTATATGATGTATATGTATGATTGTTTTTAAAAGAGAAATATCCCTTACTAGTTTATAAAAAATTGCAGTTGCAATATTAGTTTATTAAATCCAAACATAAATAAAAACCACCCATTCCGAAGTCTCGGATGAGTGGTTTTATTTTTATATCACAATTTGAATCTAACTTTAAGAAACGGCCTTTAATCGTTTAAGAGTCGTCTTGGAAATTTTATCTTCTGCGTAGCTTTTGGTGACATTCAGCTTTTTCTCATCGCTACTTGGCATTTCAAACATGGCGTCGGTCAAAATCTCTTCACATAAGGATCGTAATCCCCTAGCACCTAATTTGTATTCAATGGCTTTTTCGACAATGAAATCTAAAGCACCGTCTGTGATTGAAAATTCAATATCATCCATTTCAAACAATTTTTTGTACTGTTTGATAATCGCATTTTTTGGTTCTGTCAAAATGGCTCTCAAGGTTTTTCCATCCAATGGATCCATATAACTTAAGACCGGTAAACGACCTATGATTTCTGGTATCAAACCAAAATCCTTTAGATCCTTTGGAATTATATACTGAAGTATATTGTCAGAATCTATCACATCGTCATGTGGTGCCTTGTATCCAATAGCTGCCATATTCAATCGCTTGGAAATGATACGCTCAATGCCGTCAAAAGCGCCACCGGCAATAAACAAAATGTGCTCGGTGTTGACTTCTATAAACTTTTGGTCTGGATGTTTTCTACCACCTTTTGGTGGGACATTTACAACGGTTCCTTCCAATAATTTTAATAAGGCTTGCTGTACACCTTCGCCTGATACATCGCGTGTTATGGACGGATTGTCGCTCTTACGGGCTATTTTATCAATCTCATCGATAAACACAATGCCTTTTTCAGCTTTTTCAAGATTGTAATCGGCGGCTTGCAATAAACGCGTCAGGATACTTTCTACATCTTCACCAACATAACCTGCTTCTGTCAATACCGTAGCATCAACTATGGCAAGTGGAACGTTGAGCATTTTGGCAATGGTTCGGGCCATTAAGGTTTTACCGGTTCCAGTACGCCCAACCATGACGATATTGCTTTTTTGAATTTCGATATCATCTTTGGAAGCTGGCTGTAATAACCGTTTGTAGTGATTGTAAACCGCTACAGACATGACTTTTTTAGTGTACTCCTGACCAATGATGTACTCATCGAGAAAGGTTTTGATTTGCATCGGTTTTTTAAGCATCAACTCACTAGACAACTCTGAATTGCCGCTTTGTTTGGATTCTTCCAAAACAATGCCATGAGCTTGCTCAATGCATCTGTCGCAAATATGAGCATCGAGACCTGCAATCAATAAACTGGTTTCTGGCTTTTTCCTACCACAAAATGAACATTCTAAT
>JBGSXJ010000183.1:0-9894 GCA_041751535.1 Aquaticitalea sp. | reverse complement strand
TTCAAAATAATTGTCAGGCACTTTAAATCCGCTGGTACTGGTATTTGCCAAAGGGTTATCAGCATTCAATTTTGAAAATATGGCCCTGTCCAAAGATTCAAAATAGTTGGGTGGCGTTTTAAAACCGGTTGATTGTATGTTATTTAAGCTTTTGTTTTTCATCTTTTTCCCTAGGTAATTAGGAGGGCTATATGTTATTCATTTGACTGCAATTATTCTAAATGGTTTAATCTTGGGTTAAGTAATCTTCAATTTTTTTTACTGCAATATGGTAAGAAGCTTTGAGGGCACCTTCGCTGGTGTCTAAAATTTCAGACATATCTTTATATTTAATGTCTTCAAAATATTTCATATTAAAGACTAATTGTTGCTTGGGTGGTAATGTTGCGATGGCCTGTTGCAATTTGAATTGAATCTCGTCTCCTTCAAAATACACATCGGCTTTTAAATTGGAAATGGCATACTGTTGAAATTCTTCCGATGGCAAATGATTGCGTTTGGAATTTTGGTTTATGAGTGTCAAAGACTCATTTGTGGCGATGCGGTACATCCAAGAAAACAATTTGCTATCTCCTTTAAAACCGTGTATGTTTCTATATACTTTAATGAATGTGTTCTGCAACACATCATCGGCATCATCATGCGACTTTACGATATTTCGAATGTGCCAATAGAGCCGTTCCTTGTATATGGACAGTAACTCCTTAAAGGCGCTATCCTTGGTCAGGTCGTTCTTTAATCGATTTAAAAGCGCAAGTTCTGAATCCACAAAACGGTTTTTTTTAAGACTGATGAATTTAGTGAAAGTTTAATGTGATTTTTCAAAATTTCGGTCAAAAATTAATAAACTGATAATCAATAACATATATATTAAAACAACGATAAAATGCAAATAAATTCGACGAATAGCATTTTTTTCTTGTTTTATTTAAAAAAATAATATATGTTTACAGTACCTAACCTACTTTATTACCAGTGTCCCCAAATCTGGTGATAAAAACGAAAAGGATGCGCTTGTCGCATCCTTTTCCGATTTTATAAGGACTATATCGTGTTACTCGAAACTCTGCATCTCCACTAATTTTTTATAAACGCCATTTTTATTCATAAGTTCGACGTGCGTTCCTTGTTCAGCAATAGTTCCGCTTTGCATCACAATAATTTCATCGGCATTCTGAATGGTCGATAATCTATGGGCAATGACAATGGAAGTTCTGTTTTTCATCATGTTTACCAAGGCAATCTGAACCAAACGCTCGCTTTCTGTATCGAGTGCAGAAGTGGCTTCATCCAAAATCATGATCGGTGGGTTTTTTAAAACTGCCCGGGCAATGCTCAACCGTTGTTTTTGCCCGCCAGAAAGTTTCCCACCCGCATCGCCAATGTTGGTATTGATTCCTTTTGGCAAATCCTTGACAAATTCCCAGGCGTTGGCAACTTTTAAAGCTTCAATGATTTCATTTTCACTTGCCTCTTTTTTTGCAATGAGCAGATTATTTTTAATGGTGTCATTAAACAATATGGAATCTTGGGTGACCAAAGCCATCAAATTCCGTAGTGAATGAATGTCCAGCTCTCTAATATCTATACCATCAATTGAAATAGTGCCCTCATTTACATCATAAAATCGCGTCAATAAATTTGCAATGGTACTTTTCCCGCTTCCAGATTGGCCAACGAGTGCAACGGTTTTTCCTTTTGGGACATCAATGGAAAAGTTTTTTAGGACATTTTCATCTTCATATCTAAAGTTCACATTCTTAATGGAAATTTTATCGTTAAAATCATCTTTCAGAATTGCGTTTTCTTTAGTGGCTATGACGTCATCCTGCTCAATAATCTCAAAGACACGTTCAGCCGCTGCCAATCCCGATTTTACTGCATAAGAGGCTTTGGATATGGCTTTTGCTGGCGTCAAAATATTATACGCCAACATCATATAGGCCAAAAAAAGCGCGCCTTCCAAGGTTTTGTCAACTAAAACCAAATTACCACCATACCAAAGTAAAATTGCGATGGTAACAATGCCCATAAACTCGCTTAATGGTGACGCCAGATTGTTTTTGTTGCCAATACTATTAGCCAATTTAAGCAGTCTATTGATGGAATCATTGAATTTTGTTTTGAATGCAGACTCTGCATTATAGCTTTTTACTATTTTTAAACCTGAAAGGCTTTCCTCAACAAGAGAGATAAAATGTCCGAGTTCTTCTTGCGCTCGCGTGGACTTTGATTTTAAGTTTTTCCCAATTCGGGAAATGATAAAGCCCGAAATGGGAATGAAGATAAACACAAATAGGGTGAGCTTAAAACTGATATTGAGCATTGCAATAATGGCAAAGAGAATGGTCATTGGTTCCTTGACGATCAATTCCAGAATGGCGAAAAATGAATTTTGAACTTCATTCACATCCCCAAGCATACGCGCCATCACATCCCCTTTCTTTTTTTCGGAGTAATAAGGAATTGGCAAGGAAATGATTTTAGCATACATGGTTTTTCGCAAATCGCGGAGTACACCATTTTTAAGGTGCATGATATGATAGGACGCTAAAAAATTGAATAGATTTTTGAGCAAAAATGTGGTGATGACCAAACCGACAGTCAACAATAATGAATATTGCGGGCCATAGGTGTCATTTAAATTTGTCATGTGATAGAACAAACTGTCTTTAAGGAAAGAACCAATAGCATAAATATCTGTATATACTGGTCTGACGGTGATTTTTTCCGTTTCCCCAAACAATACTTGCAGCAAAGGATAAATCGTAATTAAGGAAAGCGTACTGAATAAGGCATACAGAATATTATAGATAATGTTCCATACGATATGTGATTTATATGGTTTGGTATAGGGAATTAGTTTTCTTAAATTCTTGTCCATTCAGTTAGGTTGGTCAGTGCTGTTCTGGTGAATATGGTTTAAAATTAGTTCGATTAAATCAATTGCATGTCCTTAACAATGGCATCGATTCTCGCTTCCAATTTAGCACCAGTTTCCGCAAATTTATCAGCTGATTCCAATGCGGAATTGACACTGATATAAAATTTTATTTTAGGTTCTGTTCCACTTGGCCTTAATGCTATTTTACTTCCGTCTTCAGTATGATAAATAAGGACGTTGGATTTTGGAATATCAATTGTTTCTTCCTTGTCCGTAATAAAATTTTTAGCCTTGGATAATTGATAGTCTTCAATCCGCACAACTTTTGAACCCGCTACCGATTTCAGTGGATTTTCGCGTGCATCAATCATTATCTGCTTGATTTCTTGTGCGCCTTCAATCCCTTTTTTGGTCAAGGATATTAAACGTTCTTTATAGTAACCATTATCAACATACAACTGTATTAAATCCTCATAAAAAGATCTTCCATTTGCCTTGGCTTGCGCTGCGATTTCTAGGGCGAGAAGCGTAGAAGTTACGGCATCTTTATCTCTTACAAAATCGCCAACCATATAACCAAAACTTTCTTCTCCACCTCCAATAAAATTGGAACCGGGAAAATCCTTGATCATTTTGGCAATCCATTTAAAACCTGTTAAGCCTTCCTTATATTCAACGTTATAGTTTTTAGCCAAGGCTGCCATCATTGGCGTTGAAACAATTGTAGAACCAATGAACTCTTTCCCTTGAAGTTTTCCTTGCTTTTTCCATTGTTTTAGCAGGAAATCTGTCATCATCACCATGGTTTGGTTTCCGTTGAGCAAGATCATTTCACCTTTCGTATTTCTAACAGCCACACCAAGTCTATCGCCATCAGGATCTGTACCGATAACAATATCCGCATTCTCTTTATCAGCCAATTCCAAAGCCATTTTCAAAGCCTCTGGTTCTTCAGGATTTGGCGATTTAACCGTAGGAAAATCACCATTTGGGACTTCTTGTTCTTTAACGAAATGCACATTGCTATAACCGGCGCGTTTCATGGCTTCTGGAATCGCAGTCACAGCTGTGCCATGAAGCGAAGTGAAAATAATGTTGAGCTTGTCTTTGGCATCTTGGTCTGTGTTAAAACCTCCATTTTTTACGCAAGCATCAATAAACACATCATCAACCTCTTTGCCAATCATTTTTATCAAATCATCGTTTGCATCAAATTTAATTTCGGAATGATCCAAACTATTTATTTCCTTGATGATTTCCTCATCTTGAGGCGGGACCAATTGGCCTCCATCATGCCAATATACTTTGTAACCATTGTATTCTGGCGGATTATGTGATGCTGTCAATACAATTCCACATTGGCATCCGAGATGCTTTACCGCGAATGATAGTGCTGGAGTAGTTCGTAAATCTTCAAACAAATAAACTGTAATTCCATTGGCAGAGAAAATATCAGCTACGGTTTTAGCCAATGATTTACTGTTATGTCTGCAATCGTATGCAATGACTGCCTTTAGATCTTCATTAGGGAAGGATTTATGCATGTAGTTGCTAATGCCTTGTGTGTTCTTTCCGAGAGTGTATTTATTGATTCGATTGGTACCAACACCCATAATCCCGCGCATGCCACCGGTGCCGAATTCCAAATCCTGATAAAAACTTTCTTGTATTTCCTTTGGTTGGTGAGCGACACCATCCTTTATTTTTTGCTGTGTTTCTGCATCAAAAGCAGGAGTTAACCATGAATTGATACGTTCTAAAACTTTAGGATCAATGTGAATCATAACAAATGTATTTAATATTACAAAAATAAGCAATCTGATAAATGTTAAAGAGCAAAGAAGGTTTAATTTGAAAAATGGGTTAGAAATTCAATTCATCTTTTACCAAATATCGTTTTTTGTCTTCTTTGGTGCGGAGAATGATTTCGCCTAAAAAGCCAGCGATAAAAAACTGTGTGCCAATCACCATTGTGGAAAGTGCAATATAAAATTGAGGTCGGTCCGTAATGAGCCTTCCAGCGGTGTTAAATAACAATTTGTCAAAACCGAGGTATAGGGTGAATGCAAAACCAATTAAAAACATAATAACACCCAATGCTCCAAAAAGGTGCATTGGCCTTCTTGCGAACCGCGAAATAAACCAGATCGTAACCAAATCCAAGAACCCATGTACAAATCGGTTCATGCCAAATTTTGTATTACCATATTTTCGGGCTTGATGCAATACCACTTTTTCACCGATCCTTGAAAACCCAGCATTATTTGCCAACACAGGAATGTAACGATGCATTTCGCCATTGACATCGATGTTCTTTACCACACTGTGCTCATATGCTTTAAGGCCACAATTAAAATCGTGCAGTTTAACCCCAGAGGTTTTACGCGCTGCCCAATTAAATAATTTTGAAGGTATATTTTTGGACACGACAGAATCATAGCGTTTCTTTTTCCAACCAGAAACCAAATCCAAATTGTCATTGACAATCATGTTATAAAGTTCTGGGATTTCTTCAGGATTGTCCTGCAAATCAGCATCCATGGTAATAATGACGTCGCCTTGGGCTTTTTCAAAACCAGCATGTAGCGCTTGTGACTTACCAAAATTCCTCAAAAACCGAATGCCTTTGACGTTGGTATCTTTTTGCGATAGGTGTTCAATAGTTTCCCAAGAACCGTCGGTACTTCCATCATCTATAAAAATGATTTCATACGAAAAACGATTGGATTGCATAACTTTTGCAATCCAATCGTAAAGTTCTTCAAGCGACTCTTGTTCGTTGAGTAGTGGTATGACTACTGTTAGGTTCATGTAAATAAATTCATGATTATAAAAATCAAAAATACTGAATTTATTTAAGCATGCGTGTTTTCTTTTTTCATGACCGCTCCAGCAATTAGAGAAACAATCAATCCAAATAGAAGAGAGCCCAAAATAGTTATTAGACTAAAAAAGAGAGGAGTCATAAATATGCCACTTATATCCATAGCTTGAGTAATTTGTTCCTCCGTCATATTAGGATTTTTGGTCGTCATGTCATTATATGCTGCTTCTTTTGTCATTTCGATAAATTCTGGGTAGACATAAGAATAATGAACATATGCATAAATTCCAGCAATTAAACCTCCAATTACTGCTATGGCCAATCCTGTCTTTATCGCTTCGCCTATAGATAAAAAGCCATTATTTTGGTGCTTGTAAGCTTTTATTCCATATACAAGAACGGTAATGGTCAAGAGAGAACTGACAATTGACAGTACCCAGCTTTTTTCTATATTAGCAACATACATGATTACTAATACAACAATACTTATCAGGGCCAAATAAAGGCCGTACGTATAGGCAATCGGTTTAATAGATGCTTTTTGTGGTTCCATTTTAGTTGGTTTTAAAATTAATATAATAGTTAGTAATCAAAGATATCAAAACGTTACAATTTATTCACAGGAAAGTAGTAATCTTGGCCAATACTGACGGGAAAATGGTCATAATTTACGAAAGTACACTTTTATGATTTGTATAATCTCAAAAATAAAAACCAAAAGTATTGTAGATTTATAAAAAAAACCTAAATTTGCACTTCCAAAAAATGAAATGATTTAAAGCTTTTAGTGATGAAAAAAGGAATACATCCAGAAAATTATAGACTTGTAGCGTTCAAAGATATGTCTAACGAAGACGTTTTTTTAACAAAATCTACAGCAGATACCAATGAAACTTTAGAGGTTGATGGTGTTGAGTATCCACTAGTAAAAATGGAGATTTCAAGATCGTCGCATCCATTTTACACTGGCAAATCTAAATTGGTAGATACAGCAGGTCGTATTGACAAGTTCAAAAACAAATACGCTAAATTCAAAAAATAAATTTAGTTCAATCCTCATACGAAGCCTTCAGAAATATCTTGAAGGCTTTTTTATTTTCTATAATTAAACTATTTTTGATTTATAAACGTGAGTTGAAGTCAAAGTATACGACTTCTGACTTCAAGCTTCAGATTATATGAACTACATCCTATTTGACGGTCCTTTCCGCAGCAATTTACTCCCGTTTACATTTACCAGACCTGTTGCCGATATCAGAGTAGGTATCCTCACCATCAGGGAAAAATGGGAGTCCTATTTAGGCTTTACCACCACCACCATTACAGAAGATTATTTGGCTGACAAATACCCTATGGTTGAAATGGACGAAAACGTAATGATTAATGCCTCATATTTGCCCAATAGTGAATTGATAGAAATGGTTAAAAACCTTGAAGAAAACCAAGCCATTTTTAAGAATGAAGATGTGATTGCTTTTTTCACCAAGAATGCACAAGACGATATTGATTTTGCGACATTTGAAGCCATAGAATACAATGAAGAGATTATTAAAATTGAACATACTTGGGATATTTTCGCAAAAAACGGACAAGCTTTGGAAGACGATTTTGAACTGTTGACCCAAGGGAGACGTTCGCAGCCTATTCCATCAAGTAACAACGTTATTTCTGGACAGAACATTTTTATTGAAGAGGGAGCGAAGCTAGAGTTTACGACTCTCAATGCCAGTACAGGCTCAATTTATATTGGTAAAGATGCAGAGATTATGGAAGGAAGCATTATACGTGGCCCTTTTGCCTTGTGCGAACATGCAACGGTCAAGTTAGGTGCAA
Organism: Aquaticitalea sp.; assembly: GCA_041751535.1. Taxonomy (GTDB): domain Bacteria; phylum Bacteroidota; class Bacteroidia; order Flavobacteriales; family Flavobacteriaceae; genus JBPOFM01. The sequence goes on along the minus strand of JBGSXJ010000183.1, from coordinate 2,353 downwards.
AAATTTATGGGCCAACTACTGTGGGACCTTATAGCAAGGTAGGAGGCGAAGTGAATAACTCTGTTATTTTTGGATATTCCAACAAAGGGCATGACGGATTTTTGGGTAACTCCGTGTTAGGGGAATGGTGTAATCTAGGTGCTGACACCAACAATTCTAATCTAAAAAATAATTATGCCGAAGTGCGTCTTTGGGATTACAACACCGAAGGGTTTGCCAAAACAGGTTTGCAGTTTTGTGGATTGATGATGGGCGACCATAGTAAATGCGGCATCAATACCATGTTTAATACAGGTACCGTTGTGGGCGTTAGTGCCAATATTTTCGGAAGTGGCTTCCCTCGAAATTTCGTTCCCAGTTTTAGTTGGGGCGGAAATGGAGGTTTTACGACGTATCTTACCAAGAAAGCTTTTGAAGTTGCCCAGGTGGTAATGTCCCGTAGGGATATTGAATTGACCGATGTTGACAAGGCTATTTTGGAGCATATATTTGAAGAAACGAAAAAATTTAGAAGGGAATAATTAAAACCAGTGTATGCTCGGACTCATATTTTTATATTTCATAGGCAAATATTTTTACAAGCTGGCAGATGAATTCAACAAAAATAAATGGCTTTTTGCCGTTTTGGGAATCCTTGTTTATTATGTTGGCACATTTATTGGAGGAGCCCTTCTCGGTATTATGGACGGACTAATAGGAATTGGTTTTGATTGGGACAATAATTTAGCTTTGGGCCTAATTGCCCTGCCTTTCGGAATCGCATCGGCCTATTTATTTCATTATCTTTTGAGAAAACAATGGGAAAAATCATTTGTCTTTACAGAAGATGAAATCCAAGATATCGGAAAACCTTTAGAATGAATTTATGAAGAACCTACTTATTACAGCTTTAACATTGCTTACTGTGTTGTCTTATGGACAAAAGAACGATTATACCATCAAAAATCTTAAACTGAATGACGAATTGAGTCATTATGGGGCCGTATATCAACAAGGCAATAAGGTGTATTTTTCTCGATACAAAGTCAATAGCTATGGATCCATTGATAAAAATAGAATGGGACAAACCATATTTACTTTATTTGAAGGGGAAGTTACAGAAAGCGGTGAGATTATTAACACAAAAGAATTTAGGTCGTCTGATGAATTTACATTCAATAGTTCCACAGCTGCGTTTAGTTCCGATGGTAAATATATGTACGTTACCACCAATGAAGAAAAACGTGGCGATGTATATAAACACGATGAAAAAACGCGTAACCTTAGAATAGAGCGTGGAGAATATATCGAAGGCAAAGGTTATAGCAATTTTGCACCACTTGCATTTTGTAATCCAAACTATTCTTACGGACATCCTGCGATAAGCCCCAAAGGCGATTATTTATATTTTACTTCCAATATTCCAAGTGCTAAAGGACCAACCGATATATTTAGGGTCACTATAGAAGGTGATAATAAATATGGCGATCCTAAAAATTTGGGAGATACCATCAATTCACCTAGAAAGGAAATGTTTCCAACTATTTCCAGTGACAACGTTCTATATTTTTCTTCAGACAGGTCCAGAGGAGTTGGGGGATTGGATATTTACAAATGTACCATTAATGAAGACGGTAAATTAAGTGAACCTGTGCTCATGGCGCAACCGTTTAATAGTCGTGGTGATGATATTTGTCTAGTGTTTAATAAAAATGGGACTGAAGGTTATTTCACTTCCAACAGGGCAGGCGGAAAAGGTGAGGACGATATTTACTATTTTAAATTAAAAGAATAATCAGTCTTTTTTAACATATTTCAAATCGAGTAAATTTGTTGGATTGATGCCTAGGCCTTGCACGTTTTTTCGCGTAAAACGCAGCACTTCATCATAAAACATGACAACTACTGGTGTTTTTTGCATCACTAAACTATCCATTTTTGAGTATAAGCTTTCACGTTTTTTGGTGTCGGTTATTGTAAAAGCTTCCTCATACCATTGATCGTACTGCGCATTTTTAAAGTGGGAATAGTTAGGTCCGTTTGGAGCGAAATTTTTACCGTAATATAACGACAGATAATTTTCGGCATCAGGATAATCTGCCACCCAACTCGCCCTGAACATATCGAGTTTACCATTGGCTTTTGCATCTTTGAGGGTTGCGGCGGGAATGACATCGACAACCACAGTCAGTCCTGTTTTTTGAATTTCACGTTGAATAAATTCACAAAAGCTCAAATAATTACTGGTAGTGGTAATCGTAATTGCAGGATTTTGTATTCCAGTTTCCTTTTTAAATTGGGCTACGAGCGCTTTGGCTTTCTCTGGCTGATAATCAAAACCAATTGTTTCGTCATACCCTGGTAATCCTTTCGG